>CAZRDD010000286.1:0-6813 GCA_964598675.1 uncultured Parafilimonas sp. | reverse complement strand
GGGCAGGGCAGCTTTCTGCTCTGGATTTTCTGGAACTGTGTGCTTGGTCTTGTGCTGATAGGCACCGCAAAAAAGTGGGAGGCGGGCGTGCTTACCGTTATAAGTTTTGTACAGTTTTGCCTGGCAACCATGCTTATTGGTATTTACTTTTTTAAAGTAAAGGTAGGGATGGACCCTTTTATACTGGTACGTACAGAGGGCTTGCTGGATAATGCGCCCATTTTTACGGATATAACTACAGGCAAACTAAGGGCAGACTACTTAACCATATTAAAAGATGGCTCCGGGTTAAATGCCCTGTTGCAGAATTACTGGATGGTTATTCACCCGCCGGTACTTTTTCTTGGGTTTGCTTCTACATTAATTCCTTTTGCTTTTGCTTATGCAGGGCTTGTAAATAACGACCATTCATGGACAAAAGCTGCCTTGCCCTGGGCTTGTTTCTCCGGTGCCGCATTGGGTACAGGTGTAATGATGGGGGCTGCCTGGGCATACGAAAGTCTTAGCTTTGGCGGTTACTGGGCCTGGGACCCTGTTGAAAATGCCTCATTGGTACCGTGGCTGGTAATGATAGCCGGGTTGCACACCAACCTGGTGTACAAGGCAACAGGCTATGCGTTAAAAAGCACTTATATATTCTATATCCTCTCGTTTGTGCTTATTTTATATTCCACCTTTCTTACCCGCAGCGGGGTTTTGGGCGAAACTTCTGTACACGCCTTTACCGAGCAGGATATGAATGTGCAGTTATACCTGCTGGTAAGTGTGTTCTTTTGGTTTGTGCCGTTCCTGGCATCCAGCAGCATTAAAACAAAAATACAGTGCGCGGTTATTTTTTTAGTAACCAACCTGCTGGCGTTATACCAACCATTTTTTACCCTTGTTTCATGCGGGGCAGCGTTTGTATACCTGCTTATTGTAATGCATTACAAGGAGATACCTTCAATAAAAAAGGAGGAAAGCACTTACAGCCGGGAGTTTTGGATGTTTATTGGCTCACTGGTACTTTTCCTTGCAAGTTTTATCATCATAGCCAAAACTTCCGTACCGGTTTACAATAAATTGTTCGGTACTAAAATAGCCCCACCGGAAGATGTACCATTCTCTTACAATCAAATACAGGTGTTTATTGCTATTATACTGGGTATATTAACAGCAGTAACACAGTATTTTAAATACAAAGACACCCCCGCAGAGCTTTTTGGCAAAAAAGTTTGGTTGCCTACTGTAATTGCGGTAGTAATAAGCCTGGCCATAAGCCTGTCTGGTTCAATGAATTACAACCAGCATGGCGGTGGTTTTATGGTTGCCATACACGTTGCTTTGTTTGCCGCCATTTATGGGGTAGTGGCTAATACAGGTTATATATGGTCTGGCCTTAAAGGTAAATTTAAGGCAGCAGGCGCATCGGTAGCGCATGTTGGTTTTGCGCTGATGCTTGTGGGTATTATTATATCATCTGCCAAAAAAGAAGTGCTTAGCTGGAATACAACTGGCATAAGCGTGTTTGAGAAAACAAAAGACCAGGACCCGGCTGAAAACATAACGTTGTTTAAAGGTATAAAAACCGATATGGGTAAGTTTGATGTAACTTACCTTAGAGATACGGCCAATGATGAAGACCGGAAAAAATATTTTGAACTGAAGTTTGAAGGTAAGGATGGAAAAGACACCTTTTTCCTGTATCCTGACATTATGAAGATTAACAAGGGCAGGCAGGAACCATCTGCAAACCCTGACAAAAGGCATTACTGGTACAAGGATATATTTGCTTATGCTACCACGTGGAGCGAAGGCGCACCAAACGACACCACAACCTTCAAGCCTATGCAGATTAAGGAAGGAGATACCGTTTTTTACTCAAATGGTATGATTGCCCTTAACAAGGTGGAGATTAACGCGCCAGCACTGCAAAGCAAAGTTGGTCCGGGCGAAACTTCAATGGCGCTTGATATAACTGTTATTTCAAAAGAAGGCAGCCTTTACCCGGCAAAACCTGGCATAATAATAAACCAGGCACAGGGCACAATACGCAATGTTCCTGATACCGTGATGGCGCAAAGCCTTGTGTTACAGTTTAATAAAGTGGCAGACCAAACAAAGCGTATGCTGGAGATTGGGGTAAAAGAAAACAGGAACATGAACCCGCTGATGACCTTAAAGGTATACCAGTTTCCCTTTATAATACTTGTTTGGTTAGGCGTAATAATAATGATAGCCGGTTTTGTAATGAGTATATTGCAACGGGTTAGGCCGTTGCGCCCGGTAAAAGGCGGGCTTAAACCTAAGCTTCCATAGCCGTTTTGGGTAACAGGTTAAATCAGGTTTTATGCCTGCAACTTTGTTACACTAATATATCGGAGTATTTATTTGCGGCGGTTTTATGAATACTTTATCATTGTGTGCCGCAATGGCTAACGTGTTATCTTTTACTTTTGTACGTTCACTGCTGTGTTTAAAAAAAGCCTTATACAACTCCTGGTTTTGTTTGCATTGCAAGCCTTTAACAGGGCCGATGCACAAAATGGCCATGGCCCTTACGATACCATCAGGGTAGGGGCGTGTGTTGAAGCTAATGGAGATACCATTCCCTGCTCAAGCCTTCCACCTATTTATTTATACACCAGGTTAACCGGCAAATGGAAAAAATATTACACAGACTGGACCCGTTTACGTAATGCTGTTTATGTTACTTACCCTTACGCTATTTCTGCTTCAAGAATTATGAACCAGATTAATGCCCAGTTAGAAGGTATTACGGATAAAAAAAAGCGCAAATCCATCATTCACTCACGCGAGAAAGAGCTTAAAAAAGAGTTTGCCGATAAGCTTACCCAGCTTTCAGTATACCAGGGTAAAATACTGATGAAGTTAATTTACCGCCAAACAGGCAGCAACTGTTACGAAATTATTGAAGAGTATAAAGGCACTTTTAATGCAGCCTTCTGGCAAACCATAGCCCTTGTATTTGGCAGCAACCTCAGGCAAAATTACGAACCCGAAGGAGCCGATGCTGCCATGGAAAAGATTGTTGAGGACGTAGAAAAAATGTACGGTGTGCGCCGTTAATAAATATTTAACAATTTAATTAAATAGCCACTTTATACATATTGCACTTTTCTTTTAATGTGCCTTGTTATATTTGTTTGTAAATCAGCGATTTTCAACAGTTATTTTTAATCGGGTTTTATAATTTATTAATAAATCCGCACATCTACTTAACACTTTTACTCATATTTTTAAATTACCTTTGCTACGAATTTTGTATTATTACTCAAGCGCTATGAAGGTAGACATTCTTGCATTTGGCGTTCATCCTGATGATGTGGAGTTAGGTTGTTCGGGAACAATAATAGCCTCGGTGGGGCAGGGTAAAAAAGTAGCTGTGGTAGACCTTACACGGGGCGAGCTTGGCACAAGGGGTACTGCGGAAACAAGAACTACAGAAGCAGCAGCAGCGGCTTTGGCCATGGGGTTGCATGCAAGAGAAAATCTTGATATGGCAGATGGGTTCTTTCAAAATGATGAGGTTAACCAGCGAAAAGTTATTGCTGCAATACGAAAATACAGGCCTGAAATAGTTTTGTGTAATGCACCGGAAGACCGTCACCCTGACCATGGCAGAAGCTCTAAAATGGTAGCGGATGCCGCCTTTTTATCGGGTTTGCGTAAAGTTGAAACATCGCTGGATGGTGTTGCACAGCAGGAGTGGAGGCCAGCGTATGTTTTTCACTATATACAGGACAGGTATCTGAAGCCCGATTTTGTATTTGATATTTCTGCTACGTTTCAGCAAAAAATGAAGTCCATTCTTTGTTACACAACCCAGTTTAATACAACCGATACAAGCGAGCCTGAAACATATATTTCAAGGCCCGATTTTATGGATGTAATACGCTCCAGGGCGCTTATGTTTGGCAAAAGAATTGGGGTTGAATACGCCGAAGGGTACATAACCACAAAAATGGTTGGCGTAAAAAGTTTTGATGCATTTATACAACATACTACCTAAAATTAAAATATACTAAACTATACCAACCGTAAAAGTGCGGAGCCTTAAAATGCTTTGCGATAAACCATAAAGACATTTATTTTTTTCATTTTTCAGTACACAAAAGCATGCAGACTCCTAAGTTTACACATGGCACAACCTCCTTCTCCGAAGACATGAAGGCAAGGATTCAGGATTATTTTCAGCGCACCGGCCAGGCCAAAACCGGTAATTTTAAATTGTGGGGCAAAGCCCTTATACTGGTTATTTCCTGGATTGCAGTGTATGTTCATGTAGTTTTTTTTACTCCCTCATCTAACCTTCAGTCTATTTTGGAATGTGTGGTGCTGGGTGGTTTAACGGCTTCCATCGGCTTTAATATTATGCACGATGGGGCACATGGCAGTTTTAGTAAAAATTCCACCATCAATAAGGCCGCTGCGGTAACGCTGGGTTTTTTGGGCGGCAGCCATTTTATGTGGAACATGAAGCACAATGTTATTCACCATGCCTATACCAATATAGATGGTATTGATGATGATATTGATGCAAGGCCTTTTTTACGTATGGCACCAACGCAAAAGAAACACCCGCTTTACAGGTACCAGCATATCTATTTTTGGTTTTTCTATTGCTGGTTGCATATCTTTTGGATATTTTTCTCAGACTATAAAAAATACTTTGGCCGTAAAATTGGCGATATGCCTTTAAAGAAGATGAAGTTTATGGATCATTTCTGGTTTTGGGCATATAAAGTTATTAGCTATTCATTGTTTTTGGTTATACCTGCTTTTATTGTAGGCGTTTGGCCAGCGGTTATAGGTTTTCTTATTATGACTTTTGTTGCAGGTTTTATCATCAGCATTATATTTCAATTGGCGCATACAGTTGAGGATACACATTTCCCCATGCCAAACGAAGTAACGGCCAAAATGGAAGATGAATGGACAGTACACCAAATTAAAACAACTGCCAACTTTGCTACACACAATCCTGTTGTATCTTGACTGGTAGGTGGTTTAAACTTCCAGATTGAGCATCACCTTTTTCCCAAAATATCGCACATTCATTATCCTGCCATCAGCCGTATTATCAGGCAGGTTTGCAGTGAGTATGGTGTTGTGTACGTTGAATACCCACGGGTGCACCAGGCTGTTGCATCGCATGTAATGTTTTTAAAGAGGATGGGCCGGGCTTAGTGCCTGCCGCCAGTTTTAATACAAAGCGCGTTTTACTGTAAGGAATGATTATTTAATTCCTGTAAAGTAAAACGCGCTTTTTTTGTTGCTGCAACACCTGTAACAGCCGCCGCACATTTGCAAATGAAATGGGTTATTTTTTAACCAGTAATATTTGCCCCAAATGCATAGCCACATGGTTAGTACGGGTTATTACTACGCTTAATTTATTACGGTTTGGCTCTTTTGCAAAGTCCTCATCACTCATCATGGTATGCCTGCTAAACCATTCATCAACCGGTAAGGTTTTAAAAAAACCAGCCAGAATTACATTTATATCTCTCCAGTAAATACGCAGTTCCTGTACCGTGGGTAAATTGTCGGTAAACCTGTCGGGGTTTTTCAAAAAAATATCATCTAATTCCGGGTAGTTTCTTTCACCTAAGCCAAGCAAAGGCAACATCATATCGTGTACAACCGTTAAATGCCCTAACAGGTAAATAATCCTGTTTTTGCCCGGGGCTATTTCAGTAAATAGTTCTTCATCTGTAAAGCCGTCAAATGCTTTGCTTGCTCTTTTTATATGTTGATCCCATGCATGCAGCACCATTTTTACAAAAAGGTCATCTCTGTTCATAGTATTTAATTTATTAAACTAATTAAAGGTAAGTATTGCGCAGTGTAGTGGTTAGGTTTGCATCGTTTATATATCCTGCACCAGCCAAAGGGGTAAACAGCAGAGCAACACAATCATTTGTAAAAAATATCGCTACCCCATTTCGGCCCATTTATCCCTTTCATCCGGGGCAAACTTCCAGGGTGCAAAATTGTTTTCAGTATTGCTGAACATGCCATTCCATTCCTGTGGGGCATTGCTTTCTTCCATTATTAAAAAACGGCGCTGCTGCAGTATAATATCCAATGGCGAAATGCTTACCGGGCACTCCTCCACACAAGCATTACAGGTAGTGCATGCCCTCAATTCTTCCTCGGTTATATAATCGTGCAGCAGGCTTTTACCATCATCTTTAAATTCCTTGTTCAGGTTAATATTTCTGCCCACTTCTTCAACCCTGTCCCTGGTTTTCATCATTATAAGCCTGGGGCTTAGTGCTTTACCGGTTAAATTGGCCGGGCAGGCAGCAGTGCAGCGGCCACACTCCGTACAACTGTAAGCATCCATCAGGTTGCGCCAGCTAAGGTCAAATATATCTTTGGCACCAAATTTTTTATGGGTGGCTTCTGCAGCATCACCTGTTGGGGCCAGTTCGGGCTGCATGGCATAAAGCACCTCATTTTGTATAGAGGGCATATTGCTCATTTTGCCTTTTGGGGTAAGCCTGGCATAATATGCATTAGGAAAAGCCAGAATAATATGGAGGTGTTTTGAATAGGGCAGGTAATTGAGAAATACAAAAATACCCGTAATATGCAGCCACCAGCAGGTACGTTCCACCGTTACAAGCGCCTCGCTGCTAAAAGCTGAAAGCAGTGGTTGTATAAACTGCGATACGGCAAAATTACCTGTTAAGTGTTGCGCATAATGGCCGTAACCCCTTTGTTGTAAAACGGTGTCGGCAGCGTTCATGGTGCGGCAAAGCCCCATTAACACAATGTCGGTAATCGATATATGATTGGCATCGC
>CAZRDD010000285.1:0-6840 GCA_964598675.1 uncultured Parafilimonas sp. | reverse complement strand
TTGGATGCAAGGGCTGGTGTGGTGGAAATGTTGCTGATAAACCACCCGCTGGATTGCCCTATTTGCGACCAGGCCGGTGAATGCCACCTGCAGGACCTTAGCTATGAGCATGGCAAGTCTGGCACCAGATACGAGTTTCAGCGCCGCACTTTTAAAAAGAACAGCCTGGGCGAACACATACAGTTGCACATGACGCGCTGTATACTTTGCTATCGTTGCGTGTTTACTGCCGACCAGCTTACCGCTAAAAGGGAGCATGGCGTGTTAGACCGTGGCGACCATGCAGAGATTGCTACTTTTATTGAAAAAAATTTAGATAACGACTTTATAGGCAACGTAATTGATGTTTGCCCTGTAGGTGCTTTAACCGACAGGACTTTCCGCTTTAAAAACCGTGTTTGGTTTACCAAGCCTGTTGATGCCCACCGCGATTGTGAAAAATGCTGCGGCGAAGTGCAGTTGTGGATGAGGGGCGATGAAGTTTTTCGTGTAACCGCGAGGAAGGATGAGTGGGGCGAGGTGAAGGAAGCCTCCAACGGTAAAACCGGTTGGATATGCAACGAATGTCGTTTTGAGAAAAAACATATTAACGATTGGGTGATTGACGGGCCAAGTAAGGTAAACAGGCATTCCGTTATATCCCAGGGGCATTATGTGGGCATTAAAAAACCACAGGAAACGGTTGAAGCTGTGATGGATGGGGCTGTGCCACGGATATTTTTAAATATTCACGATGTAAGTGAAGTTAACAAGCCAAACGTTGAGTTGAGCCTGATTGAAGGGCCTGCACATTCCGATGACTTTGTTACTCAAAAATAGTTAGCCGCTTTTAAGCATTCACAAATTTATTCGTAAACATAAATATTCCCTTTGGGGAAACTGGGTATGACCTTACTCGCTTTAAATTTAGACTGGCCGTATATACTTGGTAAGCTTGTTCTTATAGCCATTATAATAACAGTATCGCTTGTTATAGCCATGTACGAAACCTACCTGGAACGTAAGGTGGCTGCATGGCTGCAGGACCGTATTGGCCCCAACAGGGCTGGCCCGTTTGGTATTTTACAGCCGTTAGCCGATGGTGCAAAGCTGTTTTTTAAGGAAGAAATTATACCCGACAGTGCCAACAAATTCCTGTTTATATTAGGCCCATGCCTGGCGATGATGACAGCTATGATGACCTGTGCAGTAATACCCTGGAGTACCGCCCTCGATTTTGGCCATGGCCCAATACCGCTGCAGATTACTGACATCAACATAGGCATACTGTACATATTTGGTGTGGTTAGCCTTGGCGTATACGGTATAATGATAGGTGGCTGGGCATCAAACAACAAATTCTCCCTGATGGCCGCCATGCGTGGTGCCAGCCAGGTAATTAGCTACGAGCTTGCTATGGGCTTATCTATTATAGCCCTGTTATTTACTACTGGCAGCCTTAGTTTAAAAACAATAGTGGAGCAGCAGCAAGGCCATTTATGGAACATTTGCTACCAGCCACTGGGCTTTTTGATATTTTTCATTTGTGCGCTGGCTGAGTGTAACCGCGCCCCTTTTGACCTGCCCGAGGCAGAAAGCGAATTGAACATGGGTTACCACCAGGAATATTCATCTATGAAACTGGGCTTTTACCTGTTTTCTGAATACATCAATATGTTCATCAGCAGCGTAATTATGGCCACCTTGTTTTTTGGCGGGTATGATTGTCCATTTGTTAACACAGCATCTTGGACTCACCAAAATTGGGCAGCAATTTTTGGTATTTTAATATTAATGATTAAAGTAATAGCATTCATATTTGTGTTTATGTGGATACGGTGGTCGCTGCCCCGCTTCCGTTACGACCAGTTGATGAACCTTGGCTGGAAAGGCTTGCTGCCTTTAGCCCTTGCTAATATGGTGGTTACAGGTGGTGTGGTATTGTGGTTTAACCACTAAGCGTTGGTTACAGCAGAGTGATAATCAACAGCGTGTTTAAGGTAATTGTAAAAAGGTAGCAGATAAAATTGGTGCCAATAGACAATAAAAATACTTTTGCAATCAATATAAAATCTCCGTCAGGTATAAAAGATATGCAAGCATTAACAACAAGGGTAAAAGAAGTAGACCGCAAACCAATGAATCTTTGGGAGCGTATTTATTTGCCCGCTGTAATAAAGGGGATGCTGATAACAGCTGGCCACATGTTTAAAAAGCGGCCAACCGTACGTTACCCCGAGCAAAAGCGACCTTTTAGCCCGGTTTTCAGGGGGCTTCATGTACTTAACAGGGATGAGGAAGGCAGAGAACGTTGTACTGCCTGCGGGCTTTGCGCGGTAGCCTGCCCTGCCGAAGCTATTACGATGGAAGCCGCCGAACGTAAGGACGGCGAAGAGAAACTTTACAGGGAAGAAAAGTATGCAGCCCGTTACGAAATTAACATGCTGCGTTGCATATTTTGTGGCCTGTGCGAAGAAGCCTGCCCTAAAGATGCCATTTATTTAAGCGAAACTTTTACGCCTGCAAGCTATGCGCGTAAAAACTTTATCTACGGAAAAGAAGACCTGCTTATACCAAACCCCGTTACTGAGGCAGCCGCATTTGCCGAAGCTAAGGGGTTGAACAATTAAGGATTAATTGGAAATAAAAATTTGAAAATGTAACAATTTGAACATTGAAAATAAACGGCCTTAACGGCAGCCAGTTTTCAACGTTTCAAATTTTCAAATTAACTGATTGTAATGAGTATCATACAAATATTATTCTGGTTTTTAAGTGCGCTTGCACTATTTAGTGCCATCATGGTGCTTGTTAGTAAAAACCCCGTACACAGCGTATTATGGCTTATTGTGGTGTTTTTTGCTATTTCAGGGCATTACATCTTACTAAACGCACAATTTCTGGCTATTGTAAACTTAATTGTGTACGCAGGGGCAATAATGGTACTTTTTCTGTTTGTAATAATGCTGATGAACCTTAATGCCGATGCCGACCCGCAAAAAAACATCTGGTTAAAGGTAATTGGTATTGTATCGGGTGGTTTGTTGTTAACCGTGCTGGTTTCGGCTATCCGTTCCTCTACTGATATTGCTGGCAGGTCTGCAGAATTAAAAACAGGCAGCACCGGGCTTATACAAAACCTGGGTATGACTTTGTTTAATGAGTATGCAATACCATTTGAAATAAGCAGCATATTGTTTTTAAGTGCAATGGTAGGGGCAGTGGTGATAGGTAAAAAAGACTAATACATCTTTTGGGTTGTGGAGAGGGGAAGAAGGAGTAAACAGATAACAGGTTTGATTTTGAACAATCTTTAAATAGTTCCTTTTTACGGCCGGGGTTACCGGGTAAACGGGGATACAGAAGTATATGCCAATTCAATATTATTTAACGTTATCGTCAATTTTATTTTGCATCGGTGTTACCGGGGTGCTTACACGCCGCAATGCCATTATTATATTTATGTGTATTGAGCTGATGCTTAACTCAGTAAACCTCTTGTTGGTGGCATTTTCAAAAACGGCCCCTGCTGCACAGGTTGCTGGCCATGCAATAGCAGCCAGTGGTGTTGATGCACAGTTGTTTGTATTCTTTATTATGGTTGTTGCTGCGGCAGAAGTAAGTGTGGGGCTGGCGATAATAGTAATGATGTACAGGAATGTACATTCCATAGATGTTAACTTTTTGAACAGGCTTAAGAATTAAAGCCGTACTTTTCTGCCCTTGGCCTGTAACGGTTAAAGGGGGTAGCAAAAGCCGGACAATATTTATACATTAAAACCCTGACGGGGCACATGAATAACTTAGTTTACTTAATACCATTGTTTCCTTTGCTTGGTTTCCTGGTGAACGGGCTTCTCAGAAACCAGTTGTCTAAAAGTGCAACAGGTTTTATTGGCAGCAGTGCCATCTTCCTTTCGCTGGTGGTAAGTGTTGTATTGTTTTTACAGGTAAAATCAACAGGTGCTGCTTTGCCGGTAGACCCGCTGTTTACCTTCATTAACATGCCTTCGTTTAAAATTGATTTTGCCTTCCAGGTAGACCAGCTTTCATCGCTGTTTCTGTTGGTAATTACAGGTGTAGGTTTTCTTATTCATGTGTACTCCACATCGTACATGCACGATGAGGCTGCGCCACATTTTGCACGTTACTTTGCCTACCTTAACCTGTTTGTGTTCTCCATGCTGCTGCTGGTGCTGGGCGCAAACTACGTTATTATGTTTATTGGCTGGGAGGGCGTTGGTTTATGCTCCTACCTGCTGATTGGCTTTTGGTTTAAGAACGATAATTACAACTACGCTGCTAAAAAGGCCTTCATCATGAACCGTATTGGTGACCTGGGCTTTTTGCTGGCAGTGTTCTGGATATTTCAAAAAGTTGGCTCCGTTAGCTACGCGGAAGTTTTTGCAAATACATCAAAACTTACCCCTGCCGATATAACAGGCATCACCCTGCTGTTGTTTGTGGGTGCTACCGGTAAAAGTGCACAGGTGCCTTTATATACCTGGTTGCCCGATGCGATGGCAGGCCCAACACCTGTATCAGCATTAATACATGCTGCCACCATGGTAACTGCCGGTATATACATGATTGCCAGGAGCAATGTATTGTATTCAGCCAGCGAGATAACCCTGCACGTCATCTCTGTAATAGGTATTATTACCACACTGCTTTCAGCAAGCATTGCTTTAAAGCAAAACGATATTAAAAAAGTACTGGCCTATTCAACTGTAAGCCAGTTAGGCTATATGTTTCTTGCACTTGGTGTAGGGGCATACACCGGCGCTGTGTTTCATGTAATGACACATGCTTTCTTCAAAGCCCTGTTGTTCCTTGGAGCAGGTTCGGTTATACACGCAATGGGCGGTGAGCAGGATATGCGTAAAATGGGTGGGTTAAAAAAGTTTATGCCCGCCACGCACCTCACTTTCCTTATTGGTTGTATTGCTATATCAGGTGTACCTCCGTTCAGTGGCTTCTTCTCAAAAGATGAAATACTGGCTGCTGCTTATGCACAAAGCCCAATATTATGGGGCCTTGGCGTAATAGGTGCATTTATGACGGCTTTTTATATGTTCCGTTTATATCCCACCACCTTCCTTGACAACCTCAAGCGCCACCCACGACCAGGAGCATCACTTGCACGAAAGTCCGAAAGCTATTACCATACCGCTGATTATACTGGCTATTTTAAGCGTTTTTGGCGGTTTTGTAAATATCCCTGCCAGCTTGCCCGCCGGCAATGAGGCGCTGCACAAGTTTCTTGAGCCTGTGTTAACCTCAGAAAAGCCGGTTGAGCTTGGCCACCAGCAGGAGTATTTGTTAATGGGTGCTTCGGTGGTAATTGCTTTGGCTGCTATTTTCTGGGCAGTAGGTAAGTTTAGCAAGAAACCTGAGCTGGATGAAGCCACTGGTATTGGTAAAGTGCTTGCCAATAAATGGTATGTAGATGAATTGTACGATGCTGTTATTGTAAAACCACTTGACGGCCTTGCAGGGTTTCTTAAAAATGTGGTGGAAAAATCAGGTATTGATGGCGTGGTAAACGGCGTAGGCAGGTTTGTGCAATACTCCTCCCGCCAGTTGCGCCTGCTGCAAAGCGGCCTTGTAGGCAACTACATACTTTTTATGGTACTGTCAATAGTAGTATTGTTTTTAATATTCTGGAACCAAACACAAATAGTTGAATTCCTGCAGAAGATTTTCTAACAGGAGAGCAAAATAAATAATATGATCCCAATTCCAGTTTTGCTTATCGTAATTCCTTTAGTAACAGGCTTTGCCACCTTTTTTATCAATAATGGCAAAGGGGCCAAATCTTTGTCGCTGTTATCTTCTGTGCTTACGCTTGTTATAGCGCTGGTAGCTGTTTGCAGCCTCCAGTCAAAGCAGTTATTAAACTTTGATACTGCGTGGATACCTGCCCTGGGCAGCCGCTTCTCTTTAAACATGGATGGCATGAGCAAAATGCTGTGCCTGCTTACTGCTGTTTCGTTACCGTTGGTATTTATTGCTGTTTACAGGAACGAGTACAAAAATGCAGGCAGCTTTTATGGCCTCATGTTACTTATGCAGGCTGGCTTAATGGGAGTGTTTTTGGCATCAGATGCATTATTGTTTTACTTTTTTTGGGAGCTTGCCCTTATACCTGCTTATTTCCTTTCCTCTATTTGGGGTGGCGAAAAACGTATACAGGTTACTTTCAAGTTCTTTATATACACCTTTGTAGGTTCCCTGCTCATGTTAATTGGTATACTGTACCTGCATTTTAAAACGGCGCATGGTGCATCGTTTGCCATACAGGATTTTTATAATCTTAAATTAGCCTCCTCCAATCAATATTTCGTGTTCTGGCTGTTCTTTATAGCCTTTGCTATAAAAATGCCCATCTTTCCGTTTCATACCTGGCAGCCTGATGCTTATGAGCAGGCGCCTTCCGCCGTTACCATGATACTGAGCGGTGTAATGGTAAAAATGGGTTTGTATGGGGTAATACGCTGGCTGTTGCCCATCTTTCCAGATGCGGTTGCCAAGTTCGATCATCTTATTATCATCCTTTCAGTAATAGGCATGTTGTATGCCTCACTAATTGCCATACGCCAGGATGATGTTAAGCGCCTTATTGCTTATTCCTCTATCGCCCATATTGGCCTTATGTGCGCGGCTATTTTCAGCAGCCAGCAAATTGGCCTGCAGGGTGTAATGATACAAATGTTTAACCACGGTGTTAACGTAATTGGTTTGTGGATTGTAGCCGATGCAATTGAACAACAACTGGGTACACGTAAGTTTAGTGAGTTGGGCGGCCTTGCACAAAGGGCAGCCGGACTGGCTATTTTACTGGTGGTAATGATACTGGCT
>CAZRDD010000284.1:0-6851 GCA_964598675.1 uncultured Parafilimonas sp. | reverse complement strand
AACAACAGGCACTGAATACGATATAAATTCCATTCCCCCTGAGACTTCATTCAATCAATCGATTACAACTTTCGAGATAAAAAAAGTAGCAGCAGACAATCCAGCGAAAACATACAAATTAGCGAATGATGCGGAAACCAAAACCTTCTCCACCGATGGTAGCTATCACTCAATAACGTTTACCAATGATGTCAGGGATAAAGGCTTCTCCATTAACGATGAGAATAATACTCTGGTAGGTGGCCCATTTTCACTAAAGAAATCGGCAAACCCAAATCCAAGTGGTGGCGGTAATGCTGGCAACATCACTATCTTGATGCCAGCTCAAAAAACTGCAACTGACTATTTGTTAAAAGTGTTATTTCCATCAACAGTTTCAGGAATTAGTGACGTTAAAGGAGTCGGACTTAAAATATTGAGTGCTTCTGCAAATTCAAAATATACAGGAACAAACTACATACATCTTTTTTTTGATCAAAATGGGAACAGTTTAATACATTCTATTCCAATTGGAATTGAACGTGCAAACTATGTGGTACATGTCATATATCTAACAACAGAAAACAACCCTCAAAATATTGAATATAAGGTTAACCAGTCTGCCGCAGACATCGAGGAAGGAGTATTGATACGTTCAGATGGGTCTTTACAAAACTCTAGCTTGCACCTTCAGGCGGCTGATCCCAGTCAAAAAATAATTAAACTGGAGTGGCATCATACTGAAATTGCTCTTACAGGATCCAGCAGTGATATCAAGTTTGACATAGTTAGGAGCGGTTTTCAAATTACTGATGACAATTTGCAGGCATTGGATCCTGTAACAGTTGCCAGCAGAACAATTAAAATGAAACGAATTTATCACGGTAGTATTGATGTGGGAGTATTGAATACCAAGGTGGCTAACCCAACCTATACTCTTACGCCATCCGACGTGGATCCAAATCAAATGGTGGTTAAAAAGACAAACGATCACTCTCGAACTCTTGCCTCAGCAATGTATACATTTTACTTGTCGCCAATTGTAGTTTTGGAAAAACTTTTTGCACCTAAGACTGTGGAGAATTATAAGATCGAAGGAAGAAGCTTTGTGGATGATCACAAAATCTACGAAAGGATTTATCCTACTGTAGGTATTGGCCTCAATGATAGGCTGTTAGACAATATTTTTTTGGGCGCTAAGTGGGAGTTCGTGAGAGGCGGTTCTTTCTTTGTAGGATACAACAGCAGTAAGATAAATGTCCTTCGTGTAGATGAAAGTTTTAAGTTTGAAAAGGATTATATGACTCAAGCGACTTTCGATTTGAAGAAAGATACTGATTGGAAAGGCGGACTTTGCTTAGGTCTTAATCTGGATGTGCGGATTATAACCAATCTGTTTCAAACTGCCACATCAAGTTCAGGTCAATAACCAGATTATAAAAGTGTTTACGAATTAGAATCCGATGGCTCTAGCTAGAGCACCTGCAAACTCAGCGTCAGAACAGATCCCAGCCATCAGCAGGTTCAGTAGATTGTGAGATGTACTGTCATGTTTAATACTTGACGTATTCCAACAGTCATTTTCTAACCTGTCTATCCTTTTTTAATCAATAAGTGCTCCAGTTCAGGGGTATCCATAATCCTTTCAATTTCTGAATCAATCAACTCAAAAACGTCCTTTTTCACCTGTAGAAAATTGGCTAACACATCCTCCTGCGTGATTTTCCTGACCACTGGCAACTCCACATATTTGGATTCCTCGACCTCTAATGCAGTTCCATCCAATATGACCTTACAATGAAACGCCTTTTGCGGTATTTCCTGCCCTGGGTTATCCGCAACAATACCCACAAACTCTCCCGAAGAAAGTGTCGAAATCCGACTCACCGGCACGGCCAGATCAAGCTGTTTGGACCGGGTAAAATTGGTGTCGTTGGAAGTCACCGTAAAGCTTTCCCGGTCCTGCATGATCTTCCCGAACCGTTCACTCAGTTGCTTTGCCGTTTCGCCGGTGACCTGGCCACTGATGATGTTCCCGCACGTATTGAATACGACTTCTGCAAACTCCTTCCCATAGGCAAGCTTCAATTGGCTGGAGTCCTGCAATGCCATGCAAATGGCAATCTTATTTGACCTGCCTGTGGCAATAGTCTTGTCAATGGAATTCGCAATAATGCTGCTGAACTCGTCCAGGTTGATGGCCATCGGGTGCATACCTTTCTTGTTCGCCATCCGGGTGATAGTATTGATATAGACGGATAGGATAGCGCCGTAAATCGTCGTCTTCTGGGGATTGTTGCCTAAACATACAATCTTTGGATAAACGGGGTTATTAATATCCAGGGTAAAGTCATTGCCGGTAATCACATAATACAATTGCGGGGAAGATAACTTGGCCAGGCTGATCGTCGCGCTCGCGATCTGCCCTTCTAACTGCTCCATCGCCCCGCTGAGAAATGCATTGATGAAGGGCTGGATCAGGGCGGCTATCTGGGGCTCGGTCCGGAGGACGCTAAACAGCTTTTTATAGGGCTGCTGCGCCATTTCGATGACATGTGCCCAGGTGCAATATTTCCCGCCTTTATACTGGCATAAATACCAAATAAGGGCAGTCACAAAGTTGATGGGCGACTCCACGAAAAAATCGCCTTGCTTCTCGATCCAGTCCATGTTCAATCCCAGCAAAATAGTCCGGGAAGATTCTGCGGCGTCGGTAATATCATTCATGGTGGACGCGTCAAGCGGGTTACAGCGGTGTGTCCTGCCCAGGTCATCAAAATTGATATTGTAAAACCCTGCACCTGCCGGGTAAATATGCTTATGTTTCAGGAAGTAGTTATAGGCGATCTTCGACAGGTCGTCATACTTAAAATCATAGAGCAGCATACTAAACCCTTTCTGTATCTGCTGTTTGATCAGGGGGATTACGATGAACCTGGACTTGCCGCTGCCTGGGCTGCCAGTTACAATCAGGCCCCTGAAGCAGTTGACGAGGTTGATATAACTTTTCCGCGTCTTTCCCTTCAACTGATACTCCGCCGGGATGTTGACAGAATAACCGTTCTCCAGCAAGCGCTCTTCCTGCGGGAAGGTCTCCTGTTCCCGGTTAAATACATCCGGGTGCAGCTTGTCTTTCAGGATACGGGACAGCAGGGTGCCGCCCGATAAGATCAGCATAAAACCGGCTGCGGTTACCGACATATACAGCCCGGCCAGGACAGTGATGCTAGCAGAAATCTGCAACAGGAACCAGCTGGCAAAATAACACACCAACCCGGTCCAGCTATAGTGAAATACCGTCCGGTAATTCACCTTCTGGTCTTTCTTTCCCCGCGCGCCCAGCAGGCTGATGACAAGAAAGCCCAGGGCAATCAATTTAGCAGTCAGGAACCGGTTAAAGAGGCCCGTATGGGCAACATTGGCGAGTATCCTGTCTGATAATACAGATACTGCCCCCCACTGTTTAAAAGCCCCATAACAAAAGAAATAAAAATGTAAGATCAATACGATGATACTGATCATGCGCGTCATGTCCAGCACTTTGTGCAGGCCCTGTTCATTCTCCCCCGTAGCCATAACATCGTTTTAAAAATTATTGGATGGTTTTTGCTTTTTCTTTTTGTCTGCCCTTAGTTCGTAAGGGGTTGATTCGTGTTCGTCTTCCGAGCGAAGCAGGATTTCCACCAGGCTGTCCTTGGAAGACGGCACCGGTTCTGATCCAACGGGTTGCGATATTAACCCCAACCCACGATTTAGATTTGTTAGTTGTTCATTGTTGTCGGGTTTAAACCGGTTCAGTTGCTGGTCATATTCAAGCCGCGCCAGGATATTTTTCGCAGAATATGCTTTCCCAATATCACTGGCCTTGAACACGGCTTTGTTGTTCGTGTCCACATAGCTCATGCCGTACACCATTCCTTCTTTGTTCCGGTACGCCACGACCCTTACCTGCTCTTTCCGGAGGTCTTCTATGAAGGCCGCCAGGTTCTTCGGCTGGCCGGCCAGTATCCAGTCTATGGCTGTCTTGACCCGTTTTATTTCCGCGGCCGTTTTCGCGGCCTTGGCAAACTTTTGTTCCAGCCTGGCCAGCGTTGGCTTTGAATAAATAGCACTGGCTTTAACAGGTACGCCAACCGGCTTACCTTGCCCATCCACCATCCGGTACAGCAGCCCTTTGTGCCGTTGGATCCTGCCACCTGTTTCACCCGGGTCAGCCCGGACATTGTAAAGGGAAAGAATAGCATTAAGCTCTGCCAGGGAAGCATATTTGTATTTGTCAATCACAGCATCCAGTACGTTCGTGATGCCCCTTTTGCTCTCGGATTTGCCATATTGCAACTTTTGTACATTGAGGGGCTTCAGTGTGTCTCCTGCCCGTTTATTTTGTTCCTCCGCCTTTACCAGTTTGTATTTGATCTCGATGGCTTTGCGGGCTTCCTCCGATTGCTTTTCGCCGATCTTATGGAAGTCTTTTCGGGAGCCGTCTTCCCGGATGGCGGTCAGCACAATATGTACATGCGGGTGCCCGGCATCATGGTGTTCATATAAAAGATAGGGATGCTCTGCAAAGCCGATCCGGCCGATATACTCTGCTGCAATTTCCCTCAATTTATCCGCTGATAATTTTTCGGACGGGTCAAAGTTCAGTGATATATGCAGCGTCTTGTATTCGGATTTATTCAACGCATGCAGCCGGTCAAACCGTTGCAGTTTATCTTGCAGGGTCAGGTGTTCCGGCATCTTCAAAAAGCCACCCGCGTCCAGGAATTTGGCGACCCCTTCTGCAACCTTATTTTCATTATAATAGATAGGCCGGTGTATATCCTTCGGCTCGGTTATTTTAGCAACCATTGCTGATAGATTTTATCCATTTCCGCACTGATCTCATTCACTTTTTCCAGCACTGATTTACTCAGCTGTTCGTACTCTTTCAGCCATTGCAAAGCACCTCTTTCAAACACGGTGATATGCAGTTTATGGACGGCCTGGTTGTAGTTATTCCCGATGGCGGACAACTCCTTCTTTAATTGTAAGGCGACTGACAAAAATTCATCCGCCGAGGCATTCCGGTGCTTTACAGTAACGGGCTCCCGTAGTAATACATCGCGTATATATTCGCTGAGTTTACGGCTCGTCGTCTGCTTATAAAAAGCATTTATTTTATCATATTCACGTTTAGTCACACGCAAGTGTATCCATATACTCCGCACCTCTTTTTCCGTCTTCCTGCTCACTATATAAGGCTTTAACAATGATGTAAATGGGGCCTGCAGACCCGCGCCGACCCCGGAGGCAACAGCGGGCGAGATCGAAACGTGACACGTTTCTACATCTCGCCATTCCTGCGAAGCGGGGAACCCTGCCTGCAATCTTATCAGTAGCGCCGGTTATCCCGCTAAAGGCTTGCAGTATCTTTTTATATGGAGTACTTCAGGCTTGCCGCCTTGGCTTGCCGGTCGTCACAAGGGGTACCGGCGTCTTAAGAGGACGGCAAAGAGCGCATAAAACAACAGACAGCCTGATGCCGGTGAATGGACGTTGTACAATTAAAAGATACTGTAACATTGGCAGATGATATGGCCAAAATAAAGGAAGATAGACGCTTGCAAAAAAACTTTTTCATACACTTCAATTAACTATTTCACGGTAAAATTTATGCCGTGTAAAAATAATATTCCTATCCCTCCCAAAAGCCACATGTTCAAATTCTACACGAGTTAATGATAGCTGCTTTGAGTATTTTTATCACCTGAAAAAAAAGTTTCCCGAAAAGTTTTTAATTGAGTTTTTTAAGCAATCAACGACAGGGATACCATTTTTTTCCGACAGTGAAAATCAATTTTATCAACAAGTAAAATGTGGCGTATGAATGTGATGACGAAAAAGTTTTATGAGCTTGCGGTGATGAAAAACCCGGGCCTTAAAGAGACCGTAAAGGTGAGCCTGCACCTCAGCAAGCGGGACATGCTGTTTATGGCAAGGTTGATGGATTTTGGGTTGCAGGCAGACCTGAAAAAGGAGGAAGACATGCTTGCCCTGTTGCCTGAAGAAAGCAGGGAGGAGTTATTGAAAGCAAAGGATGAAATGCTGAAGCGCGGGGATTTGGAGGAGTATTATGAGGAAATTACGTCTATGCTGCCGGAGGGTGGCAAAGGATAACAAAAAGGGGCGCTGAGGCCCCTTTTTGATTAACCAAAAATCATATCAAAAACTCTCCAAAAAATCATAGTGGAGGTAAATAAACGCGGCTATCATCACATCTGTGGCAACAGCCAGCCAATGCGGCCAGTGCCATCGTGCGAATGCATGGCTGATAGGTTCCCATGCCAATACCGGTGTCATGAGGCAGGTCAACCCGACACAAAATATAAACAGCAGGATCCACGCGTTGTTACCGTCTCTCCGGTATCGCAATAATAGCTTCTTTAAGAGCAATATCCCGCCATAGGCAATACCTGCGATCAACAATGTTGAGCACAACCACGCAAGCCCGCTGTCTTTATGATCCAACAATTTTGACGCACCGGCATAACCAATGGTCAATACAGGCAGGTAGAGAAAAATAAAAGTGAAAAGGCCCGCTGCGATGGACCAGGCACTGGATGCCTGCCGGTCAAACTCCTGCTGGGGTGTTGGGGCGTTGTAATAGTTGTAGTCATTGTGTTCCATGGTGTCCTCCTTTCTTTTTCACTACTGTAATTTACGGCATGGGCCCGGGGATGTTTCAAGAATTTATGAACATTTAAAACAATCCTGGCTAGAAGCATTTTCAAGGGGAAGGATGGGAATGTAGGGGTGCGGTTAAAAAGGTTTATTTGACTCCGTAAAGCTATGAAAGTTTAATAAAAGGATGAGGTAACCGGCAATAAAAC
>CAZRDD010000283.1:0-6859 GCA_964598675.1 uncultured Parafilimonas sp. | reverse complement strand
TAAGTATGAAGGGCCTGATTGTTGCACCTGGTGCTGTGGTAGAACCAATTATAGCGCTGTCTATTCTTTTTATTGCCATAGAAAACCTGCTGTTAACGGAACTGAAGCCCTGGCGCGTGCTGCTGGTATTTATGTTTGGCCTTATACATGGTATGGGTTTTGCCAGTGCCCTTAACGAAATTGGATTACCCCGCAACAAGTTTTTTACCAGTATTCTGTCGTTTAACCTGGGTGTTGAGTTGGGCCAGGTATCCGTGATACTGGCCGTTTTTGGGCTGGTTATCATCCCTTTTGGTAAACAGCTTTATTACCGAAAATATGTGGCTTACCCGCTTTCGATAATAATTGGGCTTGTAGCCCTTTACTGGACGGTGCAGAGGGTGTTTTTTGTATAGGAGATAACCTGGCAAAAGGCAGCGGAGAGTAAGGTAGAGCTAATTTGAAACTAAAACCCACTTCATGCAATAAGCAAGAAGCTTAATGTTTGAAGTGGGTTTTAATAGCATACTTTAGGCAGCCGCCCTTGTTTTACAGAACGTGTTTTCCGTCAACCATAAAGTTTTTATCATCAGCATAGCATACAGCAAAACTGAAGCCTTTTTGTATGCAGTAGCCGCCGTATTCGCCTTTTTTGTTAATGGCAATAAAGCCCACCTGCGTATCCTTTAATTTAGGGTCGCCTTTTTTGTTCTTTATTATTTTTTCTACTGCTTTTTTGCAGGCCTCTTCCGGGTGCAGCCCTTGTGCCATGTATTGTACCACCAGGTGGCTGCCGCATATTTTAATCACTTCTTCGCCCAGGCCGGTGGCGGTTGCAGCACCAACCTCGTTATCAACGTATAAACCCGCACCAATAATGGGGGAGTCGCCCACACGGCCCCTTACTTTAAAAGCCATGCCGCTGGTGGTGCAGCTACCACTAAGATTGCCGTTGGCATCAATGGCAACCATACCAATGGTATCGTGGTTCCAGTCGCCGTTATCAAAGCGCAGCGGGGCAAAAGCCGTTCCCCTTGTATTTTCTATATTGGCTTTGGGTTTGTATTCTGATTTTTTTAGCCATTCCTGGTACGCCCTTTGGGAGTCTTCCGACAGCTTTTCATCTTCCAGTGTAACGCCTTGCTCTACAGCAAATTTTTGCGCACCGGCACCCACCAGCATCACGTGGGGCGTTCTTTCCATTACCATTCTTGCTACTGAAATGGGGTGTTTAACCCTTTCCAAAAAGGCCACACTGCCGCAGTTGCCATGCTCATCCATAATACTGGCATCAAGTGTAACATAGCCATCCCTGTCGGGGTATGCCGCCAGGCCAACACAACAGTTGTTCTCGTTTTCGGTTACCATAACGCCTTGCTCCACAGCATCCAGTGCCCTGCCGCCTTTTCCTAAAACATTCCATGCGCCTTTGTTGGCTGCAATGCCCGTATCCCAGGTGGAAATAACCAATGGTTTAAAACCGGTGGTTGATTTTTTGCCGCCGGCAATAGCCTTACGTGTAATTAAACTGCCTAAACCTAAAGTGCCTAATTGAAGTAAACGTCTGCGTGCAATACTCATGTGTTTTCTGTTTATAGTAACATTGTGATGGCATAAAAATAGTTTCTTTGTAAATAACTAATTAGAGAAATTTGCTATTTAAAATTTAATATTGAATTTTCAATAAATTCTGAAAATTTAGATAATTTTGTAGCAGAAAAAACACATTATGAAAGTAGTAATTGCAGGGGGCGGATTTGCCGGGTTGCAACTGGCAAAACGGCTGAGAAATAAAGAGGATATAGAAGTGTTACTGATTGACCATAATAATTACCACCAGTTTCAACCCTTATTTTACCAGGTAGCCACGGCAGGCTTGGATGCCAGTAATATTTCTTTTCCGTTGCGCAAGGTTTTTCAGGACAGTAAGAACATCAACATAAGGCTTACAGATATAAAGGAGATACGGCCAACTGAAAATGTAATAGTAACGGGTATTGAGAATTTTACATACGATGTGCTGGTGATTGCCACCGGGGCCGATACCAACTTTTTTAACAATGTTAATCTTAAGGAAAAAGCACTGCCAATGAAATCAACCTCGGAGGCATTGCGGATAAGGCACCACCTTATTCAGAACCTTGAGGAGGCATTAGAGTTGAAAGACAAAGAGGCGATTAAGCAAAAGCTAAATGTTGTAATTGCGGGTGGGGGAGCCACCGGCGTGGAGCTGAGCGGGGCCATTGCAGAAATGCGCAATAGTATTTTGCCGAAGGATTACCCAGAGATAGACTTCTCTCTAATGAATATTTACCTGGTGGAGGGCAGCCCCCGTACACTGGCGGCAATGAGCGAAAAGAGCAGCCAGCAAAGCAGAAAATACCTGGAAAAGCTTGGTGTAAAGGTGATGACAGAAATGCACGTAAAAGATTATGATGGTGATACTGTGGTGCTTGAAAATGGAGAAACGATACCTACCAAAACGGTTATTTGGGCCGCAGGCATTAAAGGCAACGTTCCGGGAGGTATTTCGCCGGAGATGATAGCCAGGGGCAACAGGATAAAGGTTGACAGGCTTAACAGGGTGCAGGGTTTTGAAAATATTTATGCCATTGGCGATGTAGCTTATATGCAAACGCCTAAATACCCCAACGGGCACCCCCAGGTAGCCAATGTAGCCATTAACCAGGCCAAGAACCTTGCGGTAAACCTAATAAGGCAGGTAACAGGCAACAAGCATTACCAGGATGAGTTTGAATACAATGATAAGGGCAGCCTTGCTACCGTTGGTCATAACTTAGCCGTGGCAGATATTGCAAAACCCAAAATACATGTAGGTGGAGCGCTTGCGTGGTTTATATGGATGCTGCTGCACTTATTGTTAATATTGGGTGTTAAAAACAGGCTGCAGATATTTATTAACTGGGTGTATAAATATTTTACCAACGACCAAAGCCTGCGGCTGTTGTTTAAAGAGTTTTATGCACAGCCGAAAGAGAAATATTATAAGTAGCAAAACCCTTTCTTAAATGAAGGATAGTAAATTACGGCAAAGCTTATTTTATTGGTTGTTTGTAGTAACAGGTTTTTACATTCTGTTGCCCTTTATACTATTGGTTACTTATAACCAGCCCGCTGCCGACGATTATTTTGGCGCTGTAAGAGATTCAACGCAAAGCTTTAATGCTGTATTTTGGGATACTTATTTGCACTGGTCGGGCAGGTATTTTGCTATCATTATATCAAGAATAAACCCTTTAATTTTTAACTCCTTAAATTTATACAGGGCCTATAGCCTGGTAATTATTTTATCTTTTGTGGCAGCGCTTTTTGTGCTTGCTAGGGTTTTAACAGCAGCTTATTTAACTAAACTGCAAACAGCAGCACTTAGCTGCTTGTTTGTGTTTTTATATTTTACAGTTTTGCCCGGTACGGCAGAGGGTTTTTACTGGTTTTCTGCTGCCTGTATTTACCAGACAAGTAACATACTGTTTATGTTGATGCTGGCATGTATTGTTAAATGGCATCGTGCGTCAACAAAGTATGCAAGGGGCATTTACTTTTTTATTACCGTGTTGCTGGCTGTTAGCATTATTGGTTGTAACGAAGTATCGCTGATAATTACTTGTTTTGTTGTTGGGGCAATACCTATAAACCTATATGTTACCCGAAGAAAGCACGACAAGCTTTTATGGCTGCTCACAATTATTTGTATTGTTGCTGCTTGCATATCTGTTTTAGCACCGGGTAATTATTTACGGCTTGGCTATTTGCAGGATTCATCAAGGTCGCCTTTTTGGGTTGTTGAGGGAGCTGCGGCCATAACAGCTATTTATGTATCACAATGGGCTTTGCCTTTGCTTATAGTAACGCTGTTATATGTAATTTTTTGGGGCAATACAATAGCTGTAAAAGTGGTTAAGCAAGGCCTCCATTCATATATAAAACCCGTTTACAGTATTGTTTTTTTTACAGCTTTGTTTTTATTGCTGCAATTGTTTATTGTTTGGGTAGCTGGTGGTAGTAACCTTGGGCGTATTGAAAATGTGATATACCTGTTTTTTTTGATTGGTTGGTTTTTTAACGTGCAACTGTTGGTGAATGCATACCATAGTAAGCAAAAACCAATAAGCTCATTGTCAAAACCGATGATGGTTTTAATTGTGTTGCTTTTTTTTATGGACTTATTTGATATAAACAATAATATTACTACGGCCTATATTGATCTGGTAAGCGGAAAAGCAAGGCGCTATAATATACAGTTGAATGAAAGAATGGATGTTGTTAAACAATGCAGGCAAGATACCTGCATCGTTAAAGCTTTGTCCGATGTGCCCAAGACTTTATTTTTTACGGATATTAAAAGTAAACAGGAGAGCGAAGCCTTTTGGATGAATGAAGCATACGCTCGTTTTGTTGGTGTTAAATTTGTTTTGGTGGATGCACCATTGCCCCCCATTAAAACAAATTTGGAAACGATAAGAGAATTTGGCAAGCAAGCCCGGCAGCCTTTAGTGCATTAGCATTGCTGCCTCTTTAACTTACAATTGACTTGCAAATATAATCGGGTATTATGCCGGATGCATTAATCTGCATTTCTGCATTTTCGGCACTGGTGTTGCCAGACAAAACCAGTGTGGTTTTTACCCCAAATTTATTACCACCTAATATATCTGTGTTCAGGTTATCGCCCACCATTAATATTTCATCTTTACTGTAAAACCCTTTTTGGTTTAGCTGGTCGTAGGCAAACATAAACATCTGCGAATCGGGCTTGCCAAAGTGGATGAATTTTTTGTTGAGCATGTTTTCCACAAGCTTGGCAATACCCCCTGTGGCAACAGCCACATCGTTTTTAGAAACCGGGTACAGCTTATCGGAGTTTGCTACAATTACAGGAATGTTTTTGCGGCGTAACAGGTTTACCGTTTTATTAATATCGGTGTTCCAGTCAAAGCCTTCATCATCTAAAAAAACAAATGCAGAAATATCTTCAATGTCGTCAAGATTTATATCTTTTACCGAAGCATGCTGCAGACCCGATTGTAAAATATATTCCGCTGAGTTTTCGGTGCCCAGGTAACCTATTCTGCCTGTATGTATCTTGTTTTGCAAAAACTGCCTGGCCATCATGCCCGAGGTGATTATTTCGTGCGTTTCAATCGTTCTTATACCAAGCTTATAAAAGCTCTCTGCCTGCTGGTGCTGGCTGCGCGATGCATCGTTGGTTAGTATGCGCAGGGCAATACCTTTTTTGCGTATAAAATCAATGGTATCCTGCACGCCTGCAATAAGGCCCTTGTAGTTTTTAATTACCCCGTAGGAATCTAAAAAAATGGCCTTGTATTGCTCTGCCACCGATAAAAACGATACGTCTTTCATTGATGCGTATTGCAGTTATTTTAAGAGATTTTGTAAATAATTTTCTATGCAGCAAATGATTATTTCTTCACAAACCTATTAAAGAAATAACAAAAGAATGTAACGTAGCCCATTTACTTAATGCTGCCAATCCCAGGCAGCATTAAATGTTTAAAGCTTTTAATATAATATCCGCATTAAAATCTTTGTCTATCGAAGGCAGATAAATATCGTAAGCTTCTTTCTGTAGTTTGGTGGCAAATATTTCATGAAAAAAGTACCGGCCATCTTTAATAACATAGTTGAGTATAAAAAAGCGGTATGCCTCTTTTAAAAACCTTATTTCGTTTTCGGTTAACGGGTAAACGTTATGGTAGGCGTGTAAAAACAGCAGGAACCTTTTTTCCATCAGCGGGCCAACCACATAGCTAAAAACAGTGCGGTCGCCAATATCGGAAACAACCCTGCTGAGGAAGTAAAAATCAAGCATACGCGAGTCCATCCTGAACCAGTCATAATCCCATCTTGAATACAATCTGAAAGAGGGCGAAACGGAGAAGTTACCAATATTCCAATCCACAAAAACGGGTATCTTATCAAAGCTGCCCGCATTAAGGCTGTTATAATTTTCGGTAAACAGCTCAACCTGCTTTTTTATTTCATCCTCGTGCATGCGGTGTTCGTAGCGGCCTTCCTCGGTTTCAAGTTGCTGTAACAGGCTGCCCATATCTACCTGCATTGTTTTAGATGATGCAGGCAATGTATTACGAATGCTGTCGCAGGCTTTATGAAACATTGCTACCTGTTCGCCCAGCTTTACAATCTGTTCTTCATCCAGCCTGCGCGGCAGCCGCTGCTTAATTTTAATGGGCCTGTAAAATACCACCCATGCATCCAGAATAATGCTTTTAAAACGGTACACAAACAATTCATTGCCTTTCATTAACGAGCGTGCAAGCACATTTTCAAACGGCGCAGGCAGGTTATTGCTAAGGGAGTTGATGATGCTGTGGTCTTCCACAAAATGCTCGTACTGCCCGTAGTAGGAGAGCTTGGCAATAATAAAACTCCTGTCTTTAAACGTAACACGGTACACGTGGTTGGTGCTTACCTTGGCGCTAATATCAACAATTCTTATTATCTCCCTGGTTTTGTCATAGGCTTGCCAGGCTTCTTTAACGATGGCTGTAAAGTCTATAAAAGGCATAACTTGTCGTGTCAAATTATTTCGAAATATCTTTTCAGTTCCCAGTCGGTTACTTTCTGCGTAAACTGTTTCCATTCCCATTCTCTTGTTTTTGTAAAATGTTCAACAAATGCATCTCCAAACAACTCGCGGGCTATGCCAGAGGTTTTCATGGCCTCTGTAGCCTCGTGCAATGTTTTATGCAGTTTCTGGCTGTTAGTGTTTTGGTATTCGCTACCTTTTGTTGGGGGTATTTGTAAGGGTAGTTTATGTTTAATGCCATACAGGCCGCTGGCAAGGCTGGCCGCCAGCGACAGGTAAGGGTTAGCATCA
>CAZRDD010000282.1:0-6870 GCA_964598675.1 uncultured Parafilimonas sp. | reverse complement strand
ATGATAAAATAAATGTTGACACCTTTAGTTTTCCCAAGTTTGCTACCCCTGCATTTTTAAAAAATAAGTACCTGTTAAGTACTGCCCTACCGCTGCCAAAGGAGCAAAAATTTCATATTGATTCCGTTTTTGTGGGCACTGGCAAGGAGTGGCTTAAAACCGTAACGGTAAAAACGAAAGCTAAAAAGCAAGACACTTATAACACATCAAAAAGGGTAAGTGATTTTTCGCACATCATCTCCTCCGACATGATTAGCAGGGGTGGAAACGAAGCCGTTGGTAATTTAATATTGATGGTGCCAGGCGTTAATCTAAAAAATGGCTTTGTGTCCGTTTTGGGCGGGGCCGGTTTTGGAAGCAGCCCAAAAACAGAGCCCCTGCTTATAGTAGATGGTGTTAGAGTACCCATTGATACAACGGATATAGACAGGAAGACCGAACACGGGGAGCTTATTCCCAAATTAGTGGTTGGAAATATAAGCCCGGTACTACAGTTTCTTAATACGTTAAACCCTGCCGAAATAGACTTTATTGAAGTATTAAGCGGCCCCGAAGCCGCGGCTTTTGGTACGGAAGGTGGCAACGGCGCTATTGTGATTAATACACGGTCGCGTGCGGATTATGCAAGCAAAGGCCCTGGCGGAATGAAGATTCTTTTTCCCAAAACATACCACTCAGCACCAGCCTTTACCATGCCCGACTATTCCACCAAAGACCTTAAAAACAGCAAGGAGCCCGACAACAGGAATACCATTTACTGGAATGGCAATATTGTTACCGATGTAACAGGTAAGGCATCGGTAAGCTTTTATACAGCCGATGCAGCCACCACTTACTCGGTAGTGGTAACCGGCATTACCGCCAACGGGGATTATGTTTATAAGCGCATATCGCTCAACAAAAAATAAAAATACCGCCACAGTTAGCCTGAGAGTGTATAAAAATAGCAGAAGGCTTATGTAATGCAAAGTTTACCAATACCGGGGCCGGTATGGCAAAACGTTGGCCTGTTAAGCAGCGCCCGCAATTACAACGGTGCAAAAGACTTGCCGCCGGTTGAACAACTTACTGCCGCTTATGCGATAAAATAAGTGTTGCATGGAGTAATTGCTAAGTTATTGGGTGCAGGTATTGAAGGACAAACACAAGTAAGCGAAAAAACAATGATTGGGGTGGCAAACAACCAATCTGTAGCAAATGGCAAAAGTTACGTTACCGGTAGTAGACTCTCAATTGCCGGGTTTGGCATGGGTGTTAGTAGTTAGAGGGAGTCGCCTGGTGAGCTAAATACAAAGCTATATACCAAAGCATATTATTTGCCGGGAGTAGCTCTGAAACAGTAAGTTGATGCAAAAACTCAAAGGGTGACTGACAGTAAGGCTAGTGTTGAGTTGGTCGATTTGCATCTCGGATGGATTGTAGGAGTTGATGTACTGGTTAAGGAGAATCTTCCAGTTGCTAAGGCTACGCCGGTTGGATATTTACCAAACAGTATTAAGGATAAAACAAAGCCCCCTTCACTTGTACCTCTTCAGTTCAACGCTAAATGAATTAAATAAAATGACAGACATCATTGCAAGCTTTTTTGCTTTAATCGCCGTTACATTATTACAGATAAAAATAATTCTCTATTTCAGGTCAACAAACCCAGGTAAAAGCATCCTTTGGGCCTATGCATCAGGGCAAATAGTCCAATATGCAATCTTGTCTCTGTTTCCTCTAAAAAGACTGTACGGGAAATCTCTAAAGAACGCCGAACTATTAGATAAGTTGACATATTCTTTTTATATAGCAATTTCTATAAGCTTTTTAATTGTTTTTTTGGGTTATGCGCTCAAAAATTAAAGTCTTTCCTATTGGCCTGCCCCCTATCCTCAGCGCTAGCGCAGCGCTCTTAGGATGTTTTATCATAGCCAGTCTCTTACTGGCGCGTGCTGCCGCAGACCATCTGCCTAACATCATCGCCAAAGTCTGCTGTTATAAGAGTTACACAATTGTTTTTTTTTCAACAATATATCAAAATAGTAGAAAACCTTATTCTGACGAGATAAATTTTAGTCCTGATTTTAAAATTTGATACTTTATTTTTTTGAAATAAAGGAATGAAGAAAAATCAAAATCCACTTGAGCAATAGCCAATACCTGGTAGTTGTTTATTGGGGGAGCAGGCATCCATTTAGAAAAGAAACCGTTACCAAAATCAAATTTTATACTGTCAATGGAATTTATGTTACCATAACAGGTGTCAAAAAAAGGGAAACAAAAAGTGGTATCATTATTAATAAAAACCCTGGTATCGGACAATCGTTTGCCATTTATATCGAGCGGTACCCTGAATTTCGTTTTTGTTGTTATCGAACTGCCATTCGCTTGTTTAGAATAGCCCAACTTTACCGGAACATTATACCTGTCAATAGCATTTATTAAGGTTAGCACGTCTTTTGTTTTTTGCCACCTGCCCCTGCAAAAAGATGCTATTACAGAATGCTTTGTTACAAAATAAAATGTTGTGTCTTTAAACAGGGTTACTGCTTCTATTGCAACACGGTCGGTATCAATAAATGCATAACCCGCAATCACCCCCTTTGCAATCTCTTCTTTTGAAAGGTTCCTTAACTTCAGGTATTGACAATTTCCACAAAAAACCTGTACCAGGCAAGTTACAGCAACGAGAAAAAGGTATTTAGGCATTGTTGGCAAATTAAAATATTCTCAAATTTATTACTTACTCCACAAATTTTTCCGCCAACTTTTCAACTTTATCCTAAGTAAGGATATTAAAAGAAAATCCAATCTACAGCGCAGCATATTGAACGGGTTGTGTGATGGCCACGCTTCTTTTATTTCAGAACTCTTCAGCGAATGAGGGAGAGCGTACACGCTTATTTTTATTCTTTCCTAATACTTCAGCGAGCAAGGGTGGGCCTGATTTTTTTCCCTTAAAAGCTTTCACCATCATTAAAAGAACTTACGATATGCCTCACCTGCATATCGTAATGGCACAAGCTAAGATAGGCAAAGCTGAAAAATTATCGTAGTTTAGCCTTATACGCTCCAGGCTGTCACCTTTTTTTAAACTTAAAACAATCCGCGTGAAAATTAACTTTAAGGCTGAAGCAAAAGTATGGGCTGTATTCTTCCTGGTGGTGCTTATATCTTTTTTTGTCCACGAACTCGGGCATTGCACCGTTGCATGGCTTCACGGCATTAAAGCCGTGCCCACCCCCGCAAAAGAATATATTTTGGGCAACAAAATACCGGAAGCTACCGAAAGATATATTGCGCTGGGCGGCTTTGTTGGTACGGTGATTTTTACCGTTGCAGGCCTTTGTATGTTTGTTGCCGGCAGGTGGCCGCTAAAGGCAACTGTACTGGCTGGTGCCATCACTACGCCTGGGCTGTACACGCTGCTATTTTTCTTAAAAGGCAGCGGGCATGATGCAACAGAGTTCCAGGACGCGCAGGCAGCGCTGGGTTTTGCCTATCAGGGGCATTTCATCGACTGGTTTTCGGTGTTCATGTTTGCGGGCAGTGCCGTGGTATGGGTGCTGATGTCCAAACCATCTGTGCAAATATTGCCAAGGCTTATAACAGGTGTGTTGCTCGCGTTTATTTTTGCCGCCGCAGTTCAACACATCAATAACGCCCTCTTCGACCCGTTGTTTGCACGGCGTTAGCCCATATATTTGTTCTTGCAGGCGCGCTCTTACACCTGCATAGATTTTTATGTTGATCAGGCAATCCATAACAGGCTACAAACACTTTGAATTAAGCAATATCAAGCTGGCATTTACCCAGGTTTGAAGGAAAGGCCCCGCTGCCCTCACCGTTGGCCCAGCGCTCTTAGCATGTTTTATCATAGCCAGTCTCTAACTGGCACGTGCTGCCACAGGCCTCAGCGCATAAAGCTAACCTAACCATTGCCAAAAAAGGCATACTCGTATGAAGGATGAAGGGTATAAAATAAAAGGCTTACTACCTGTTTTACAAATTACTGCCGTTTATACCTTAAAATAAGTGTTGCATGGCCACATACCGCAGCCTTAAAGCCAAACCACGCCCCGCAATTTTATACACCAGCAATACCCATGAACGATAAAAAAGGCGGCCTGCGGCAGAATGTGCCGGTCAGAGACCGGCTTTTATTAAACCTTCAAAGTGACGCTCCGCTTAACACCTTGGAGAGCGTACACGCTTTTTTATTCTTGAAGCAGACTTAAGCGAGCGGGGCAGACACGCTTTTTTATTTCAGAACTCTTCAGCGAACGAGAGCCTAAAAGTGTTTGTTTGGTTATTGTGAGAAATTTAATTATATTGAGCTAACGCTTGCAATATGAACATATCATCTGTTAGTATAACGGGTTACCGAAGCATCAAAGGGCCTTTGTCTATCAACTTCGGGCAAATCACCGCTTTGATTGGTGCCAATAATGTTGGCAAAAGCAATATCCTTTCTGCCATGTATAGAGTGCTTGGCAGGGACTGGGTAACAGTGAATACTTTCGATGACGATGATGTGCACATGAAAAACCAGGAGCAAGATATTTGTATCGACATCGTTTTTTCAGAGCCATTTGTATATGAACAATTCAAAGGAGTAAATATAGCCATACCGAAGCTCCGTTTTTTATATACAAGGTATAAAACCGGCGAATTCAAAAGCCGACGAAGGCTTGAAAAACAATGCCTGAAGGTAAATGATGAACTGGTATTAAGATATAAATCCAGGCCACAAAAAGGCAAGCAGCCTGAGTTCGAGCCGCTCGCAACGATCCCGCAGGAAATACAAGAGCGTATTCCTGTTATTTATATTGGCGCGGACAGAAGCCTCAAATCGCAATTACCCGGCGCACGCGGCTCCATGCTGGCTTCCCTTATGGATGATATTGACAAGGATTTCCAGCGCAGCGATAATATGATTAAAGGCAAGGATTCACATGGAAATGAGGCCGAAATGAGCAGGAAGGATCGGTTTTTAATGTGCATGAAAGCTGCCATGGCAGCATTGCGCACTGATGAACTGATCGCCTTGGAAACATCTATTAAAAATAACGCCCTGCATCAATTGGGCTTTAACCCGGAAACGGAAGGCAAAAACCTTGACATCCAGTTCACACCGCTGACAAGCTTTGACTTTTATAGATCACTGGAGCTTTTTGTTTCAGAGAACGGCTTTCAAATAAATGCCACTGAACTTGGCGGTGGTTTTCAAAATGCACTGGTCATAGCAATTATTAAATCGTTCGAAGAAAGGAAAAAGCAAGGCGCTGTATTTTTAATAGAGGAGCCTGAGATGTTTTTGCATCCGCAGATGCAAAGGTCGCTTTATAAAACACTACGTAATATCGGGCAAAACAATCAGGTCATCTACGTAACGCATTCGCCGCATTTCGTCACCATACCAGAATTTGATGAAATAAGAATTATTTCGAAAACTGGCGTTGGAACGCAGTTCATACAATCGTCTTTAAGAGCAGACAAAAAACTAAAAGAAAAATTCAGGAAAGAGCTTGACCCTGAAAGAAATGAATTGTTTTTTGCCAAAAAACTTTTGATTGTCGAAGGTGACACAGAAAAACTCGCGTTACCGGAATATGCCAGAAGACTGGATATTGATATAGATAAAAACGGGGGTACGATTATTGAGGTTGGCGGCAAACGAAATATTATGAACTTTCTCAACTTGGCACTTTCGCTCAAAATACCTGCTGGCCTCATCTATGACGAAGACAGCAGTGATTTTGGCAAAGCTGACAAAGAAAAGGAGAAAGCATATAATGAAACACTTGATAAATATGCTGAGAATGGTGTGTCTGTCTGGAAACTGTCCAGCAACTACGAAAAGGAACTAATCAAGGCCTGGGGAGAGCAGTCTTATGGTAAATACTGCAACCAATACGGCAGCTATTCAAAAGCGATCCGAGCAAGGCTATTTGCGCAGGATGAAACGATGCCTATCCCTGAATTTATTAAACCCGTAATTACCTGGCTGGCGAGTTAGCTGCGGCTATATAAGCAAATTTATAAGAGTGCTAAATTTGCCGATAATTTTCGGACCATTAATCTCCTTCCTTAACGTATTTAAAAATATAGCGGCCCTCCTCCGGAATGCGACTTACGTTTGGAATTTCATCGCACCATTTTTTCCAAGCGTCATCGGCAGATTTAACTCTTCCTTCGCCGTAAAAAAGTTTATGTGTGCTGTAATTTGTGGATGAAACTATATCTTTTTTTGTTTCTACAGATAGCGCTTTAATCATCGCTTTTGTTATGCCCTTTCCGCTTACCTCAGGGATACCATTATCCAAAATCATAAAAATCATAATCCGGGTATCGGAAATATCTATTATTGAAAATTCGAAATGCCTAAACGGCCTTGAGCCAGGTACAGAAATCATGTACCTTATACCAGTATACTCTTTACCGTTGAGACCAGTTTCTAACAGCGGTTCTTGGGTTACTATAAATTCATTGGTGTTGTTATTCCGGTCTATTGCATAAATCTTTTCAATCATACAGTTTCTTGTACTTACAAATATACCAGATTTTTTTGTGCTGCAGGGCTCGTTCCGCGCTCCCATTTTCATGCCTATAAACTTTAGGTAAAGCAAGTAGCTCAAATCAGGCCGCATCGCACCCCGCTATCCTCAGCGTAAGCGCAGCGCTCTTAGGATGTTTTATCATAGCCAGTCTCTGACTGGCGCGTGCTGCCGCTACCTCCCTTTCGTGCCGCCATCCCTGTATCGCAAAATTCACCCCACCAACCAAAACCAAAAATGGCTTAGGTAAGTACCTAAGCCATTCATTTTCAGTGTGGTGGGAGTTGACGGGTTCGAACCGCCGACCCTCTGCTTGTAAGGCAGATGCTCT
>CAZRDD010000281.1:0-6873 GCA_964598675.1 uncultured Parafilimonas sp. | reverse complement strand
GGGTATAGAAAGGGGCAAAGCTTTAACCTTAACAGATGAGGCGGGCCTGCACCCTGCCCTGCCCAATTTAAAAAAGCTGTATGATGAAGGCAGCCTGGCTGTTTTAAACAATGTTGGCTATCCTAACCCAGACCGCAGCCATTTTCGCAGTATGGATATTTGGCAAACCGGCAGTACCAGTAAAGACGTGTTGCAAACAGGTTGGATAGGCCGATACCTTGATGCGCAGTGCAATGGTTGCGGCATGCCTGTACAGGCACTGGAAATGGATGATGTACTTAGCCTGGCGCTAAAAGGCGAGAGAGAAAAAGGGGTGGCCGTTAAAGACCCCCGCAGGTTGTATAACACCAGCCACGAAAAATATTTTAAAGATTTGCTGGTGGGCCACCCCACCGGGGCCGTGCACGGCCACGAGGAGCAGCCGGTGGATTATTTATACAAAACAATGGCTGAAACCCTTAGCAGTGCAGACTATATATATCAGCAAAGTAAGCTGCACCCCACCAGTGCAGCTTACCCCACAACCGAACTTGGCAATAACTTAAGAACCATTGCATCGCTTATTTTATCAGACATAAGCACCAGGGTTTATTATGTTAGCCTGGGCAGTTTTGATACTCATGGTAACCAGGAGGCCCAGCAGCAAAGGCTGTTTGCTGAGCTTAACGATGCCCTGGCCGTTTTTGTAAACGACCTTAAGGCCAACAACCGGTTTAACGATTTGCTGCTGTTTACCTTTAGCGAGTTTGGCCGGAGGGTGGCGCAAAATGCCAGCGGCGGTACCGACCACGGTACGGCCAGCAATATGTTTTTAATAAGCGGCGGGCTTAAACAGCAGGGCCTGGTAAATGCGCTGCCCGATTTAACCGACCTGGATGAAGGTGACCTTAAATACAATGTTGACTTTAAAAATGTGTACGCCACCGTTTTAAACAAGTGGCTGCAGGCCGATGATGTTAATGTTTTGGGTAAAAAATATAACTACCTGCAGTTTATTTAATATGCAATAGCCGTTTTTTTGGGGGATTAGAGGCTTTTTAGGTAAAAAACGGCTCTTTTAATCACTAAATATTGCGTTTGATGGCTCAAAACCGGCGCAAAGCCCTTGCGTGCCGTTTAATTTATAATCATTTAATCTCAATTCACTTTTTTCTGCTGTTGCAAATACGTACCTTTGCACGCTGATTGAATCTTGCCATCGAAAAATTCTCCTGAAGGGGAGACGGGATTTAATTTCATCAATTAAAAAAAGTATCTCTGCAACGGCAGGGGAACAGGTCTTTATGAACATCCGCAACATAGCAATTATTGCACACGTTGACCATGGTAAAACTACCCTGGTTGACCGCATTTTACATGCCACCAAAGTATTTCGCGATAACCAGGAAACCGGTGAGCTGATAATGGACAGCAACGACCTGGAACGCGAACGTGGTATTACCATCTTTAGTAAAAACGCATCCGTTACTTATAACGATGTAAAAATAAACGTAATTGACACCCCTGGTCACTCTGACTTTGGTGGTGAAGTAGAGCGTGTACTTAAAATGGCAGATGGTGTGTTGCTGCTGGTGGATGCTTTTGAAGGCCCAATGCCTCAAACCCGTTTTGTACTGCAAAAAGCGCTGCATTTAAATTTGAAGCCTATTGTTATCATCAATAAGGTTGATAAGCCAAACTGCCGCCCTGATGAAGTGCATGAAGCAGTGTTTGAACTGTTTTTTAACCTTGATGCCACCGAAGAGCAGCTTGATTTCCCTACTTTTTACGGTAGCGGTAAAAATGGCTGGTTCAACGATTCATTAACCCAAACAGAAGATATTACGCCTTTGCTGGATGGTATTATTAAATATGTACCACCACCAACAGTGGCAGAAGGTACCCTGCAGATGCAGATTACTTCACTGGACTACTCATCTTTCCTGGGAAGGATAGCCGTAGGTAAAGTGGCCCGTGGTACTATAAAAGAAGGCCAGCCAATTGCATTGATGCAGGCTGATGGCTCCATCAAGAAAACACGTGTAAAAGAATTGTATGTGTTTGAAGGCATGGGCAAAAAGAAAGTTACAGAAGTACAGTGCGGCGACCTTTGCGCTGTTGTAGGTTTGGAAACATTTAACATTGGTGATACCATTGCCGATGCTGAAAACCCTGAGGCATTGCCGGTTATAAGTGTGGATGAGCCTACTATGAGCATGCTTTTCAGCATTAACAACTCACCTTTCTTTGGTAAAGATGGTAAGTTTGTTACCAGCCGCCACCTGCGTGACAGGCTGATGAAAGAAACAGAAAAAAACCTTGCTTTAAGGGTTGAAGATACTGACGGTGCAGATAGCTTTTTAGTGTTTGGCCGTGGTATATTACACCTTGGTATATTAATAGAAACCATGCGCCGCGAGGGTTACGAACTAACCGTTGGCCAGCCGCAGGTATTGGTTAAATACGTTGATGGCAAAAAGCACGAGCCTTATGAAACCCTGGTGGTTGATGTGCCTGCCGAATTTAGCGGCAAGGTAATTGACCTGGTTACACAACGTAAAGGCGAAATGCATGTAATGGAAACCAAAGGCGAAATGCAGCACCTTGAATTTGAAATACCTTCAAGGGGTTTAATTGGCCTTCGTTCTCAAATGCTTACAAATACTGCCGGTGAAGCTGTTATGGCCCACCGCTTTAATGAGTACAAACCATGGAAAGGCCCAATACCCGGCCGTAACAATGGTGTACTTATTTCTAAAAACCAGGCACCAACTACTGCATACTCAATTGATAAATTGCAGGACCGTGGCTCCTTCTTTGTTGACCCAGGGGAAGAAGTTTATGTAGGCCAGATTATTGCTGAGCATATTAAACCAGGAGACCTTATTGTAAACGCAACAGAAGGTAAAAAACTTACCAACATGCGTGCAAGCGGTAGTGATGATTCTGTACGTATTATTCCACGCATACAAATGACGCTGGAAGAATGTATGGAGTATATTCAGCAGGATGAGTGTATTGAAGTTACGCCTAAAAAAATCCGCCTGCGTAAAGTAATCTTGGATGAAGAAGAGCGCAAGAGGGTTTCAAGAAGCATGAAAACAGAAAGCGTAGGATAAGCTTAAAATAAGTATAACTTTATATTAAGCCCTTGCCATTTGGCAGGGGCTTTGTATTTTGTAGAATTAAAACGCACTACCGCCATGCCCAATGTGTAACGCTATGAAAAAGTGTTTTTTGGTTTTATTTCTTTTGCCTTTTTTACCCCTTTGTTTAAACGCCCAGGTAAAGGAGATACAAAGTATTCAACAGCAACTGCCTGCCATAGAAGACAGTTGTCAATTGGTGGATGCTTTAAACAGGCTTAGCGTATTGTATCATACAAAAAGTGTTGATACTTGTTTTATATATGCCCAGCAGGCAATGGCTGTTGCCGGCAGGTTGAATTATAAAAAGGGGCAGGCTTATGCATTGGATAACCTTGGGCTTGTTAGCCTGCTTAAACAAAATACCTACCTTTCTTCAAAATATTTTAACAACGCCCTTTCCATTTGCCGTAATATAAACGATAGTGCGGGCGAATGCCTGTTATTAATGCATGTTGGGCTTACCCTTGCTACCGATAAAAAATTTGCTGAGTGCGGCAATTACCTTACGGCTGCTTACAAACTAGGCAGCACTCTTAAAAACGATTCGGTGCTTTCGCTGGTAATTGCAAACCTTATTAACGATACTACCATCAAGGAGGACTCGGTGAACGCATTGTTGCTTAAAGCAGATGAAGTTGCGGCAAAGTACAGCGATTTCAGGATGTTGATTATACTTGAGCAGACTAAAGCTTCGCGGCTTTTTGGTGCAGGCAAAAGCAGTGAAGCTTTAATGCTTTTGCAAAAGGCATTGCAGGGCGCAGAAACACTGGATGTTGAGTACCAGGTAATTGGTGTTAATATTGATTTTGGCGACTACTATTTTAAATTAAAGGATACTGCAAAGGCGCTGTACTATTACAAGGCGGCATTAAAAACTGCGGGCGATAACGGGTACGATGGTTTGATGATTGAAACAGCCCTTAAGCTGTATAACTATTACACAGCTAAAGGTAATTATGCAGGTGCAGCGGAATATTCGGCAATACTTGTCAGGCAATACCAGGGGTTTAAGCAGACTGTTCAGCAAACCGGCGTTAATTATATTGATTACTCACTAAAGGAGGAGGAACTGGCAAACCTCAAAAGTAATAGAGAGATAACAAATTATATATTGCTAATACTTTCAGTATTGTGTGTTACTGTTATCGCAATGCTTTTTTTTATGTTCCGCTCTTACCAGGCGCGTAAGAAATTTGTGGAACTTTTAAAGGAGCGTAATGTGCAGGCAGGCAGCCGTAATGCGGAACTGCAATATAAAAATGAGTTTAATAACAGGTTAATATCCCTGCTTGCGCACGACTTCAGGCAGCCACTTGCGGCTGTTAAAGGTATGATGGGCTTGTTAAAAGAGCCTGGTGCATTGTCGAAAGAAGAAATGGATTTACTGGTTAGCCGCATTGAAAGCTCTTCTGATACCTCGCTGGAGATATTTGATAACATTTTACACTGGATTAAAAAACAGGTTTCAGGCTTTGTATACGAACCCGTAAACCTGCCGATGGCAAACCTGGTGGATGAAGCTGCGAAGGCGCTTGCTTATGTTACGGACAAATTCGCGGTAACTGTTGTAAATAATATTGCAGCGGATGTGTATGTTAAAGCCGATAAAGAAATGCTGCAGTTTGTAAACCGCAACCTTTTACACAATGCTATCAAATTTTCACCTTCAAACTCCTTAATATTGGTTAATGCTGAAAAGAGAGACAGGGAAATAGTTGTAACCGTAAAGGACCAGGGTAAGGGTATGACGGCTGAAAAACTGGAGTCTTTATTTAATATTTTCTCCAAAAACCAGTACAGCAGCGATAGGGAAAAAGGCAGTGGTGTGGCGCTGGTTATTTGTAAGGATTTTATAGAGCGGATGAACGGCCGCATTTGGGCAGAAAGTCAACCTGGTAAAGGCACCGCATTTTTTTATGCACTGCCCCTGGGAGATTAACAGTTGCGTTATTCTGCTCCCAGTCTTTTTAATGCAACTTTTGCTTCTGCAAGCCCTTTGTCAAGGTTAAGCGATTGGCGGTATTTGTCAACAGCACTGTCTTTTTTTTGCATGGCTTCGTAGCACTTGCCCTGGTAATAATACGCATCTGCATAAAGGCTGTTAACCGAAGCTGCAAATTGAAAAACCGATTGTGCCTCGTTAAACTGCCGGTTATCAAAGTACACCAAGCCCTTTTCAATATAGGCTTCCATGTAGGTGTAGTTGTTGGCAATACATTCATCAAACTTCTCAATAGCTTCCTTGCTTTTGCCTGTGCGTGCGTAGTATATGCCTGCAATGTAAGCACTGTGTGCATCGTACCCCTTACCCAATGCCAGGGCCTTAATGCGCGAGGCTATCAGCAAAGCCCTTGGGTTTTTGGTTTCGGCGTACAGTTTGGCCAGCCAAAGCAAAGCATCGGGGGTTTCGTAAATACGCAATGCTTTTACATAACTTTCCATGGCGGCAAGGGTATCTTTTGCATCTTCCGCAATATTGCCCCTGTTTATCCAAAGTACATTGTTGCCGGTATCTTTTGTAACGGCTGTGTCTATTTGTTTAAGTGCATTGGTATAATCGCCCAGGCTGTCAAGTGCCAACGCCAGCCTGATACGAAAGTTGTTACTGTCTGGCTGGCTATGCACTGCGTTAAAAAGGCTGATGATGTTTTCGGGGTAAATGACTGCTTCTTTTTCTTCACCTTTCTTTTTTGCGGTATTGTTACAGGCGCTAAACAGCAATATGATGGTTGCAGTAAAAACTGCCGTAAATATTTTCATTGTACAAAAATAAAATGTGGTTTGTTTTTATTCGGGTTTAATTGTTATAGCCTTGGCATTATGCCTGTATTTTTGCAAAAATTAACAAGAATGAAGGCAATTAAATACATAGCCTCTTTAGTTGTAATAACGTTTGCAAACGCGGTTACATTGCATGCCCAGCAAAGCACTGCCGACACTTTGCGTTATGCCGAAGAAAAGCATTTTAAAAATGTACAGCAGTTAACTACCGGTGGCGATAATGCCGAAGCGTACTGGAGTTACGACAGTAAAAAAGTGATTTTTCAACGCACCAACCCTAAAGAAGGTGTTTTGTGCGACAGGATGTTTATTGGCGATATACCCGCATTAAATGCGCCATTTACCTACAAGCAGGTTAGCAATGGTAAGGGCCGTACTACCTGCGGCTTTTTTCTGCCTGATGGCAAACATATTGTATACGCCTCTACCCATTTGGCTGGCGATAGTTGCCCGCCCCCGCCAGACCGCAGCAAGTTTAACAACCGTTATATATGGGCGGTGTACGAAAGCTTTGATATTTTTCTTGCCGATACCTCTGGTAAAATAATTAAGCAATTAACCAATACGCCGGGGTACGATGCAGAAGCGACGTTATCGCCCGATGGCAAAAAAATGATATTTACATCGGTCCGCAATGGCGACCTTGACCTGTATATTATGGAGCTTAAAACAGGCAAGGTTACACAGGTAACGCATGAGCTGGGGTATGATGGTGGTGCGTGGTTTAGCCCCGATGGTAAGAAGATTGTTTGGCGTGCAAGCAGGCCCAAAACTGATGCAGAAATTGCCGATTATAAAAACCTGTTAAGCCAGGGTTTTGTTGCACCTACACAAATGGAGGTGTTTGTGGCAGATGCGGATGGCAGCAATGTACAGCAGGTTACACACCTTGGCCAGGCCAACTGGGCACCAAACTTTACGCCCGATGGCAAGCATATTATTTTTTGCAGCAACCATGAGTATA
>CAZRDD010000280.1:0-6876 GCA_964598675.1 uncultured Parafilimonas sp. | reverse complement strand
TGGTATCGCCCACCCTTACTTCCTTTGCATTTTTTATGCCCGTAATAATGTAGCCCACATTACCTGCCCTAACCTCGGCCTTAGGGTCTAAACCAAGTTTAAGAATACCCACTTCGGCAGCTTCGTAATCGGAGTCAGTGGCTATGAATTTAATTTTATCGCCTCTTTTAACAACGCCGTTAAAAACCCTGTAATAGGCAATAATACCCCTGAAGCTGTTAAAAACGCTGTCAAAAATAAGTGCCTGCAAGGGGGCCGTTTCATCACCTTTCGGGTGCGGAATACGTTCAATAATGGCTGCCAGTATTTCTTCAATACCAATACCTGTTTTGCCACTGGCTAACAGTATATCGTTTTCCTTACAGCCTATCAATTCAATAATCTGGTCTTTTACTTCTGGTATCATGGCCCCGTCCATATCAATTTTGTTAATAACGGGTATTATTTCCAGGTCGTTTTCAATGGCCAGGTAAAGGTTGCTGATTGTTTGGGCCTGAATACCTTGCGTGGCATCCACCAGCAAAAGTGCACCTTCGCAGGCGGCTAAAGCTCGGCTAACTTCGTAACTAAAGTCGACGTGGCCGGGCGTATCAATAAGGTTAAAAGTATAGTCTTTGCCTTTATAACTGTACGCCATTTGTATGGCGTGACTTTTAATGGTAATGCCTTTTTCACGCTCCAGGTCCATGTCGTCAAGTACCTGGTTCATCATATCCCTTTCACCAATGGTTTTGGTAAACTCCAGTAAACGGTCGGCAAGGGTACTCTTCCCATGGTCAATGTGGGCAATGATGCAAAAATTCCTGATATCCTCCATAATAATGCAAAGATAATCATTGCATAATGATGATGTTGATGAATAATCTATTATCTTAGTTCCGTGGCTGAGAATAGTTTTGTTTGCTGATTATTAGAATAATTCATTTTAGTTAATACATTTAATAAACCTTAAAACAACATGGATTCAGTTATTCAAATTATTCATGAGGCTATGCCTTTTTTTTATGTTTTGACGGCATTGGCTATTATTACTAAAATAATTCTTGTTTTTAGTAATAAGGGGTTTGATTTACCGGCGCTTATTATTAGCTTTTTCAGGCTGTATGGCGAGAGTGAAAAGAAAATGACGACAAACAAGCGCCGTATTAACTATATGAATTTCAACAACTATATTAATATATATTTATATTCCTTCCTGCTTTTATTTGTAATAATGCTGCTTATTTTTCAAAAAGAAATTTTCACCTACGAAGTAGTTCTTTGGTAATTGTCATCCAGCTATCTGTATGGATTGATGCAGATGCCCGGTACCTACTTTTAAAATACATTCAGTTAAAGCATTTTTTCGGATTCCGTATTTTATCAGCATTTTTAATTGCTGTGGCAATAGTTTAGATAGCTAAACTATTGTATTGGGTAGCCGTATTGGTCCGCTATTTTTTTACCTATCACTGCATACGAAAAGGCCTGCGCTTCTTCTGCGATATTTTTTTTATTGATGTTTTGTTGATGGGTGGCAACCTCGTGCAATACTGCCGCCAATGCCTCAGGGCTATCTGGCTGCACAAACCAGGCTGTAATACCCTGCTGCAGGTATTCCCGGAACACAGGCAAATCGCTGGCTACAACAGGCAGGCTACAGGCCATTGCTTCAATGTTTACACAACCAAACGTTTCGTAGCGGGAGTACAAAACCAGTGCCGATGCCTGTTGCATATAGCCTGCAAGGGTTTGTTGTGTTGTTTCGGGCAGCCAGGTAATGTTATCCTGCAGGTTTAATGTAATCGCCAGTTGCTTCAGTACAGGGGCTTCCGGCCCCACTATCCATACATTAAAGGGGCAATGGTAATTGTGCTTTAGCTGTGCAAATGCCTGTAGCATCTGCTCCGGGTTTTTTTGTGGTGTTAGTGCTGAAATATGTAAAAAAGTACAGATGGGCAAACTGAGGGAACTTGTTGGCGGATAAAATACAGCGGTATTTACCACGTTAGGAATTACTAATATTTTCCTTACCCTGAATTTTTTTTGTATTGCTTGTGCCAATGCGTTTGATACGCATATTACGGTGCTTGCCTGCGCGGTAATTAACTTTAAGGGTAGGTAGTTGAACCATGTAATGCCTTTTGCATATTTTTCTGCCCCAGGCATATAGGCGGAGTTATGTTCCGTTACAATAAAAGGTATGCCATACAACCATTTGTAATACAATGCCACCAGGCCACAGCGCAGCATAACATGCACATGCAGAAAGGAAGGTTTGCCGTTTTGCCTGATATGCTGTTTAACCTGGCGGTGGTAAAGCCATAAGGAGTACAGGTAGGAGAAAATGCGTTCAATACCCCCCAGTTTAATAAACTTGTAATATATTATTGTTTCGGTGAGGTTGGGGTAGGTTCCACTGGTGGTATTAGAGGTCTGGGGGGTGCCGTAGCTGCATTTTTTTACATGAATTACATGAACAGGGGTGTATAAAGAGCACGCCTGTGCATGGCGCTGTATAAAGTCGCCGGTAAGTTCATCATACCTGTTGGGATACCAGCTTGCCAGCCAAACAACACCAGCCATAGTTTACTATTAAAGTTTTTTGCATACGCCGTTATGCTAACACTGCGGCTTATTATTTCTTATTTTCCCTTTAGCAAATGTAAAAGCCAGGCGTAGTCCTGCTTTTGCCATTTAAAAAAATCAATCCAGCTAACAGCATAATCTTTATAAAAACGCCTTAATGAGTACAGCATGTTTACAAAATAGCCTGCGGTGCTAACTGCCGCCGCCCCTATAATGCCGTATTTGGGTACCAATAAAAAATCGCCCAGTATAACAACTGCCAGGGCAATAATATTGCCAATAACATTTACCCTTAATATGCCCTTACCCGAAAAATATGCCGCCAGCAATGCCAGTACCGCCAAACAGAATATGCCAGGTGTAACAATAATAAACGGTAGCTGCATGCGGTTAAATGTTTCGCCAAAAACAAAAATAAACAGCGGTTTGCCAAATAAGGCAACTGCCAGCATTACTATTAAGAAAAACCGGGATAAAAGCCTTGTAATAACCATTACGGATGTGCTAAGTTCGGCCCTGCCTGTGCCGCTTGCCGAACTGGGGAAGATTACACTGGCAATTATTTGCGGAATAACCAGCAATAACTGCCCCATTTTTGATACCTGTATATAATTACCAAGGTCCGAGGGTGAGCAAACGGCAGGGTTTGCATGCACAAACCAGTAATCAATTCTGTAAACCAAAAAGAAGATGATATTGCCAAAATGCGCGATAATGGAATAGGCCAGCACCTGCCTGGTTTGCTTTAAACCTGGCAGTGAAATTTCTTTCCAGCTTTTATTTTTAATAACTACCGCCACCACAAGTGCAATACCTTGCAAAAGAAAAACAAAAAAATACCGCTGCATTACGGTGTGTATACTGTTATTATTGGCGGGGCCGCTGGTAAGCGGCACGGTGAAAAGAAAGGCTATATTAAGCAATACCAGTATAATGTTTGAGGTAATAAAATTACTCTGTACATAAAAAAGTACCGAACAGAAAGTAATTAGCAAAAGGCCAGTAATATAGCAGCAGGCAAAAAAGCAATATTCGGCGGTTGGTATTAAGGCTGTGTGAAGCATATAATACTGGTAGTAAAAACCACCAGCCAATACGAGGCCCGCCACAATTAAGCTCCATAAAACAGAAAGCCACAAAAGCCTGCTTACTGTGATGGCTTTAGCCGAAGCATAGTAGGTTATTCCAGATTCGAGGCTTAGGCTTAGGATGATTTGTACGAAAGAGAACGTGTTGGAGAGATAATACAAATTGCCTGTACCCGAAGCTTTTAAAAAGCGCGACATAAAAACGTTTACCAACAGCACGGAGGCAAAATAAAGGCTTCTCCATACCAGGCTTTGGGCCAGCAGCTTTTTAAAATTCATTTATCAAAAATAAGGTAATGCCCTGTTTTAAACACCAATCGCCAATGGCGAAATAATGCAGGTTTTGCCTGCACACCCACCATTGGCGATTTAGATATTTTATAGTCAGTTATTTCAGCGCATTAATAATGGCTGCAAACTCATCAGCATTCAGCGATGCGCCGCCCACGAGGCCGCCATCAACATCTGGCTGAGAAAATATTTCTTTTGCATTGCTGGCTTTTACGCTTCCGCCATATAGTATGGGTATGGCTGCTGCAACGTGTTCACCGTACTTTGATGCAATTACTGAGCGTAAGTAGGCCTGTATTTCCTGCGCCTGTGCGCTGGTGGCTGTTTTGCCGGTACCAATAGCCCAAATAGGTTCGTAGGCAATTACTACTTTTAAAATGCTTTCCTCATCCAGGTGAAACAGGGATTCTTCCAGTTGTTTAGCAACATACCCGTTCTGTGTGCCAGCTTCGCGTATGCTTAAAGGCTCGCCGCAGCAAAATATGGGTGTAATGCGGTATTCAAGGGCTATATCAACCTTATCGGCTAAAAATTTATTGCTTTCTGCAAAATATTCCCTGCGTTCGGAGTGGCCAAGTACCACAAATTCAATACCCAACGAGGTAAGCATTTCAACAGAAATTTCGCCGGTATATGCGCCAGACTTTTTGCTGTAACAGTTTTGGGCAGCAATATAAAAGTGCTGTACACCTTTTACTTTAGCTTGTGCTGCTGCCAGGTAAGGGGCAGGTACAGCCAGTACCACTTGCTGGTGGCCGCTAAGTTGGTAGGGCTTTGCTAAAAGTTCATCCAGCAACTGCTCACCCTGCTGCAGGGTTAAGTTCATTTTCCAGTTGGCGGCGGCTATTTGTTTTCTCATAATACAGTTGTGTTTATGTTGTATTTGCTTAAAGCTACGTTTAATATAAATGTTTGTGGGGGGATTGTTTACGCAAATATGCTCATGCAGGCATTCATACCCGCAAGCCAGCCTTTACCCCAGTTTTTTTAAATGCGCTCAAAGATATGTTTCAAAACATCTTTTTCCGCATCGCAAAGGGTGTGATGCTTCATTTTTTTCCAGTTGCTAATATCGCGCAGGGCTTTTTCTAACAAATACTTCTCTTCATCCTTGCCGTCCCAGCTAAAATCGGGTATAAATTTGGGTAGCAGCCCGCTGCCAAAAATATTGCAGCATACGCCTGTAACGGTGCCAGTGTTAAAGCTGGTGTTTATAGCGGCACGGGTATAATCGCCCATAATAACGCCAGCTTTTTGGCCTGCGGCCATAAAATCCAGCGATGGGTAATGCCACATTTTTACTTCTGCACCGGTATTTTTTACGTTACTGTTGCTGGTGCCAGCCCCCAGGTTGCACCATTTGCCAATAACAGAATCGCCCAGGTAGCCATCGTGCCCCTTGTTGCTAAAACCCTGCAGTACACAGTTTTTTATTTCGCCGCCCACGGTACTGTAAGGGCCTATTGTAGTAGCGCCATAAATGCGGGTACCCATTTTTACAGTGGCACCTTCGCAAAGGGCAAAAGGCCCGCGTATGGTTGAGCCTTCCATCACAACGGCATTTTTGCCAATATAAATTGGGCCGGTGGCCGCATTTAGTATGGCAAAATTAACCTGTGCGCCTTCCTCAATAAACACATCGTGCTGGTGCAGGTATTGGTTGGTTGTGGGCAGTTCCTGCGCTGTTTTGGTGGCTTTAACCAGGGTAAAATCTTCGCGTATCAGCGCATCGTTCCATTCAAATATTTGCCAGGGGTACAGCAGGCGCTTTACCGGCTGTGGTAAACGGTGTATGTTTATAAAATATTCTTCGGCAGCAGGGGCCTTAAACAGTGCGGGGTTAATATTCAATACACCTGCCACCAGGCCAGTATCATCAAATAAAGCCGAGCCCTCTTCCAGTGCCAGTATTTTATCATCAAGCGCCTTATCGGTTATTAGGGCGGCATCAATCCAAAGGCTTTTTTCATGGGGATTTACCGGGTACATTGGCTGCAGGTAGCCCTCTGTTTGTACAAATACATCAGCGCCGGTTTTAAGCGCCCATCTTTCGCTCGGGGTAAATATTCCTGCCCTTAGCCCGGCAACGGCATTGGTAAGCGTTAACGGCTGCAGGTGATGCCTGTGCGGGTTATCAAAAAGGATAATATTCATGCTGGGGCAAAGATATGACTGCTGTTGTATGAAGTAAAACAATACAGAACACTTCCTGAAATATTCACCTGTGCAGCAAAGTTTCAGGCTAGACTGCCTAAATAAAAAAAGGCTGCTTCTTGCGAAGCAGCCTTGTATCGTAACGCTGTGTACAGCTTATTCAAATTTAAGGTCTAAGCCTAAGCCGCGCAACTCATGAACCAATACGTTGAATGATTCTGGTATGCCAGCCCTTGGGATATTATCGCCCTTCACAATCGCCTCGTAGGTTTTTGCGCGGCCAATAATATCATCAGACTTAATGGTTAACAGTTCCTGTAAAATGTTAGATGCACCATAAGCTTCCAGTGCCCATACTTCCATTTCACCAAAACGCTGTCCACCAAACTGAGCCTTACCACCAAGAGGTTGCTGAGTGATCAAGCTGTATGGCCCGATAGAACGAGCATGCATCTTATCATCCACCATGTGGTGAAGTTTAATTACATAAATGATACCAACTGTTGCTTTCTGATCAAAGCGGTCACCGGTTTCACCATCATATAAATAGGTATGACCAAACTTAGGCAATCCTGCTTTTTCAATCTGCTCAGCAATTTCATCTACGCTGGCGCCATCGAAGATTGGAGTTGCAAATTTTACACCTAATTTTTCCCCGGCCCAGCCCAACACTGTTTCATATATCTGACCAAGGTTCATACGACTAGGTACGCCCAATGGATTCAATACGATATCAACAGGTGTTCCATCTTCGAGGAACGGCATATCTTCCTGG
>CAZRDD010000279.1:0-6907 GCA_964598675.1 uncultured Parafilimonas sp. | reverse complement strand
AAATTTTTAAAACGGCAGGATATTAAATTATTAAGGCGTGGATTAAAACATCCTAAAATAGTTATTGGTACTGCCATCGCTTTAATTGTGTCTGCCATAGCTATTGTCCCGTTTTTTGGAACAGAGTTTTTACCACCTTTCAATGAAGGGAGTTTTACCATAAATCTTTCATTACCTGCAAGCACCTCTCTTGCCGAAGCCAACAACGTGGGCAGTATTGCTGAGCAACAAATATTAAAAGTGGACGGAGTATTGCTTACAGCACGGCGTACCGGACGAGCAGAATTAGATGAACATGCTGAACCACCCAGTAATTCGGAAATTGAAGTTGCTATCAAACCATCAGACATTAAAAGAAGAGATATAATATTAGCTGAAATTCGTGATAAACTTTCTGTTCTGAAAGGTGTGACAGTAAATATAGGTCAACCTATCTCTCATCGGTTAGACCACCTGCTTTCAGGTGTAAGAGCACAGGTTGCTATTAAAATATTTGGTAATGACCTTGCAGATTTACGAAGCAATGCCGCACACTTGAAAGAGATTGTTAGCACTGTACCCGGTGTAGTGGATTTGCAGGTGGAAAAACAGGTGCTGGTGCCACAACTCATCGTTAAAATTGACCGGCAGGCTGTGCAGCGTTATGGATTGCAGGTTGGCAAAGTAGCAGAGGATATTGAAATATTCTACAACGGTAAAGTAAGCAGCCAGATATTAGATGGTATAAAAAGTTTTGATATTGTGTTACGCACTACAGATAGTACACGAAAAAATTTAGATGAAATAAAGAACACACAAATATCCCTGCCTGATGGCTCATTGATACCGTTACAGCAAATTGCAAAAATTGAAATTGAGAACGGCATTAACACCATCTATCATGAAAACACACTACGAAGAATAGTTGTTAGTGCGAACGTACAGGGAAGAGATTTGGGAACAACTGTTAAAGAAATGCAGCAAAAAGTAAATGAACAATTAAAACTGCCACAGGGATATTTTTTACAGTGGGGCGGCCAGTTTGAAAGCCAGCAATCAGCATCAAAGCTGATAGGTATTTTAAGTATTTTTTCTTTCCTCGGTATTTTTTTGGTATTGTTCAGTCATTTTAAATCATCAAGAATTGTACTGCAGATAATGCTGAATATTCCATTGGCTTTAATAGGTAGTGTAGTTGCGGTAATGCTAACTGGTGGCGTATTTTCTATTGCAACAATGGTAGGCTTTATTACGCTAACCGGTATTGCAAGCCGTAATGGTATTATGATGATTTCGCATTACATTCATTTGGTACAGCATGAGGGGGAAACCTTTGGTGATAAAATGATTATCCGTGGTTCATTAGAAAGATTGGTGCCGGTATTGATGACTGCCTTGGTTGCAGCTTTGGCATTGATACCATTAACGCTTGATGCTACTGCACCGGGTAAGGAAATTTTATACCCTGTGGCTACTGTTATTCTGGGGGGATTAATCAGTTCTACTTTATTAGACATGATTGTTACACCTGTGGTATTTAAAATGTTTGGAGAGAAAGCGTTGAAAAAGTATTTGGAAGAACAGGCAAAGAAGGAATTTGAATAAACCACATGGGTCGGAGCCCTGCTTTTGTTTCCTTATTTATAATGAAACGCTTTAGGAAGCAGGGTTTCCGTACCACCAATTAAAAATTGCAACTCCGAGTTTATGAGCCTGAGCTAAAATTAACTGCGTAAATAAATCAAATGAATGAACCAAAATACATCCCTGCACTCCGGTTCAAATGGCTAACGCCGTTGTACGATTTCTTTCTAAATTTCACGATGCCGGAGAAACAAATTAAGCAGGCATTAATTGATGCAGCTACAATTGATGCAGGAAATAAAGTGTTAGATTTTGGTTGTGGCACAGGTACATTAACCATTATGATAAAAGAATGGCAACCTGAAGCAAATGTTGCCGGCATTGATGTTGATGTACAGATATTAAACAAGGCGATTAAAAAGACCGAACAAAGAGGGCTTGATATTTTTCTAATTGATTATGATGGCTCTAATTTACCTTTTCCGGATAACAGGTTTGATAATATTGTATCCTGCCTTGTTTTTCATCATCTTGAAACGGACAAAAAGAAGCAGATACTGGCAGAATGTTTCCGTGGGCTGAAGCAACATGGAAGATTAACCATTGCTGATTTCGGACGGTCAAAGTACTGGCTACAGCGTTTCCTTTTTAATATTATACGGGGCTTAGACGGTTACAAATCAACAGATGCAAATGCAAAAGGGTTGCTTCCTAAATTAATTTTTGAGGCAGGTTTTGAAGAAGTATTTACAGAAAAACGCTTTCATACTTTGTTTGGGGAAGTGCAGATAATAAATGCAGAGAAAGTATAAATGTTCACTTAGAATTTAATTAAAGTCTAAATAAGTAACCTGTAATGGCCAAAAGTAAACACTATTACATTCGAAAAACGCACCGTTGGCTCGGTTTGTTACTGGGCATTCAGTTTTTACTGTGGACGACGGGTGGATTGTATTTTAGCTGGAGTAATATAGACGAAGTGCATGGGGATTTTCAGAAGAAAGAAGCTCCGTTGTTATCGTCCAATCTTTCATTGGTAAGCCCAACAATGGTCTTAGATACGATTAAGAAAGTCCATCAAATTGATTCAGTCGTTTCTATCCAGTTAATTGAAATACTGGGTAAACCTTTTTACCAGGTTCGATGCATCAGCGTTTTACATAAACAAGACAACCTTCAGCATAACCAGCAACCCATGAATCATTTGGCCAATGCAGAAACGGGTGAACTGCGTGGCCCGCTCACAAAAGATGAAGCTGTTGAAGTGGCTAAAATGCGGTTTAATGCTGAACCAAAATTGAAATCAGTGGAATATCTTACCACCACTGACAGTCACCATGAATACCGGGAAGGCCCATTGCCTGCCTATGCAGTTACATTTGAGCATCCAACCAACACAACTGTATATGTTGCCAGTGAATTAGGAACGGTTCAGAAATTCAGAAATAATAAATGGAGGCTATTTGACTTTCTCTGGATGATGCACACAATGGATTATAAAGGAAGGGATAATTTTGGGAATATCCTGCTGAGGATATTTTCCATTTTTGGATTGGTAACGGTCATAAGTGGGTTTGTTTTATTTTTTATTAGTTCCAAGTGGGGCAAAATGAATTTTCGAAATCGGTAAAATCTCGATGTTTTTCAATTTTTTTAACTATCCGATATTTTCCCTTCCCCACCTTTCGGATAAAATGTCACCTTACTTTGTTATATTTGACGCAATGAAATTTTTTGGCATCATAATGAGCTTTTACCTTTTGGCACTTTCTTGTTTCCCTTGCAATGACAGGCAAGAGAGCAACGTAAAGGCGGAGCAAAAAATATCAACGACTACTCAACAACAGCAACACCAAGCCGGTGATGAAGCATGTACTCCTTTTTGTACCTGCTCCTGCTGCCCTGCATCCGCTTTTTATCAACCTTTTCCTTATTTCAGTGTATATAAAGCGGTATTTCAATCTGTGAAATATCCTATTTATACTTCTTCTTTTTGTTCAGAAGTTTCCTCCTCTATTTGGCAACCGCCAAAGATTGCTTAATTACATTCCTTTCTTTCAATAAGGGCTTTTAGGCGTTGTGCTATACTATCGGTATGCTCAATGCCCTATTGTTTTCATTTGTTATTAACCAATCACGAAAAATCAATGTTTCAAAAAATAATCCAGTTCTCAATAAAGAACAAACTTGTAGTGGGTGCTTTCACATTAGCACTTATTATTTGGGGCGTTATATCCGCCATGCGGTTGCCCATTGATGCCGTACCCGACATCACCAACAACCAGGTGCAAATAATTACACAAGCACCCACATTGGGTGCCCAGGAGGTAGAGCAGTTTATCACCACACCTATCGAGTTGGCAATGGCTAATATTCCTAATATAATTGAAAAGCGGAGTATCAGCCGTAGTGGTATTTCTGTAATCACTATTGTATTTAAAGACAATGCTGACATCTATTGGGCAAGGCAGCAGATAAGCGAACGACTCAAAGAAGCAGAAGCACAAATTCCGCTGGGATTGGGTAAACCTACTTTAGGACCCATTACAACAGGCTTGGGTGAAATATACCAATACATCATACACCCTAAGAAGGGATATGAAACCAAATACACCGCTACCGATTTGCGTACCATGCAGGATTGGATTGTACGAAGGCAATTAGCAGGCACGGAAGGTTTGGCAGAAGTTAGCGGTTGGGGCGGTTATGTGAAGCAATATGAAATAGCATTGGACAACGACAAACTCAATGCCATGAACATAACCATTCCTGAAATTTACAAAGCATTAGAAAGTAATAATGAAAATACAGGTGGCAGCTACATTGAGCAACGCAGCAATGCTTACTTTATCCGTGGGTTGGGGTTGGTAAAATCATTGAGTGATATTGAAAAAATTGTGGTGAAAAATATAAATGGTATTCCTGTTTTAATCCGGGATGTGGCAACTGTGCAGTTTGGCAGTGCCACACGGTACGGGGCAGTAACACGAAACGGTGAGGGTGAAGTAGTGGCAGGTGTTACACTGATGCTGAAAGGTGAAAACTTTGCCCAGGTAATTGCCAATGTAAAACAACGAATGGCACAAATTCAAAAATCATTACCCGAAGGCGTAATAATAGAACCGTTTATTGACCGCACTGAATTAGTAAACAGGGCAATGGGTACGGTGGAAAAGAATCTGATTGAAGGAGGGCTGATTGTAGTGTTTGTATTGGTACTATTATTAGGAAATTTAAGGGCAGGTCTGATTGTAGCTTCGGTTATTCCTTTAGCCATGTTGTTTGCAATAAGCCTGATGAATTTGTTTGGTGTAAGCGGCAACTTAATGAGCTTAGGGGCAATTGATTTTGGGCTTATTGTAGATGGTGCTGTAATTATTGTAGAAAGTGTGGTGCATCGGTTGTTTATGAGCAAACACCACCATCAGGGCATAAAAAAACTTTCACAGCAGCAAATGGATAGTGAAGTGTACGAGAGTGCAAGCCGTATGATGAGTTCTGCATCATTCGGGCAAATCATTATCCTCATTGTTTACCTGCCTTTACTATCATTGGTTGGCATTGAAGGAAAAATGTTTAAGCCAATGGCACAAACAGTAGCCTTTGCCATATTGGGAGCTTTCATTCTTTCGTTGACCTATGTTCCCGTCGCAAGCAGTTTGTTTTTAAGTAAGAGAACAGTACACAAGCGTAACATATCAGATAGAATAATTGATTTTCTTAAAAAAGTATATGCACCTGTTTTAAACTTTACCCTTCGTTGGAAAAAAACAGTTGTACTTGCAATGGCAGCATTATTTGCATGCAGTTTAATACTCTTCAATAGTTTAGGCGGTGAGTTTATACCAACATTGGAAGAAGGCGACCTTACTGTTGAAATAAGTATGGCACAGGGCACATCATTAACACAGGTAGTTGAAACATTTGGCAAGGCAGAAAAGATTTTAAGAAACAAATTCCCTGAAGTAAAACAGGCAGTAACCAGAATAGGCAGTGCCGAAATACCAACAGACCCCATGCCAATTGAAAGAGGCGACATGATGCTTTCCATGAAGCCAAAAGAAGAATGGACATCAGCACACACCCGTGAAGATATGATGCAGCAAATGGATGAAGCGTTAAGCATATTGCCCGGTGTAAATGTTGAATTATCACAGCCGATGCAGATGCGCTTTAATGAACTCATTACGGGCATAAAGCAGGATGTGGCAATAAAACTTTACGGTGCTGATTTGGATATACTCAATGCACAGGCAAATAAAATAGCAGGGCTTATTAAAGATGTAAAAGGAGTAAGCGAACCTTTCGTAGAAAAAGTAAGCGGATTGCCACAAATACAGGTAGAATACAACCGTGATAAAATTGCACAATACGGTTTAACCATCAGCGATGTAAACATGGTGCTGAAAACTGCCTTTGCAGGTAATGTGGCAGGTGTGGTGTTTGAAGGCGATAAACGCTTTGATATGGTTGTTCGGCTGCAAAAAGATTTACGGAAAGATTTCAGTAATATTGAAAACCTGTATGTGCCTCTGCCTTCCGGAAATAAAGTTCCAATTAGCCAGGTGGCTGATATATCATTTAAAACAGCCCCTGCACAAATAAGCCATGAGGACGGGCAGCGAAGAACATTTGTTGGTTTTAATGTTCGTGGAAGGGACGTTGAAAGCACAGTAGAAGAAATACAAGAGATATTAGATGCCAAACTAAAACTGCCAACAGGTTATTATTATACTTATGGCGGACAGTTTCAAAATCTAAAAGAAGCAAAAGCAAGATTAGGTATTGCAGTACCCGTAGCCTTGTTGCTTATTTTAGTATTGCTTTATTTTACTTTCAATAGTGTAAAACAATCGCTGCTCATATTTAGTGCAGTGCCTTTATCTGCCATTGGCGGCATCATTGCTTTATGGCTAAGGGGTATGCCATTCAGCATTTCAGCAGGCGTAGGTTTCATTGCCTTGTTTGGTGTGGCAGTTTTAAATGGCATTGTCTTAATCAGCTATTTCAACCAGCTAAAAGACGAAGGAATTACAGACATATACGAAAGGATAAGAAAAGGCACAGCCGTAAGATTGCGTCCTGTAATCATGACGGCAACAGTTGCATCATTGGGTTTTCTGCCAAGGGCTCTTTCAACAGGTGCAGGCGGGGAGGTACAAAAGCCGTTAGCTACTGTAGTGATGGGTGGGTTGATTACAGCTACTCTTTTAACTGTGCTGGTATTACCTGCTCTCTACATCTTATTCAATTCAAAAATCAAGTTCAAAATAAACAAAGTGAAAAAAGCAAAACTGCCCGGCAATGCAACCGTTGTGCTGTTGCTGTTTACATTTATCAGTTT
>CAZRDD010000278.1:0-6919 GCA_964598675.1 uncultured Parafilimonas sp. | reverse complement strand
AAGCTTAATGTTTGCCTTCCAGCACTAAAAGTCCAAACATAAATTCCTTTCTTCCTTATAATGGACCATGAATCAACTTTTGTAGTAAAAAGGGTTAATTCGTTCGCTCTTTTAAACTGTATAGTAATAAAATCATTATTGTCAAAATATGCTGCAATATTGATTGAATCATCTGTTTTATCTAAGGCTCTTCTTGGTAATTTAACAATCCTGATTGTATCAGATTTAAAAAACGAGCTGTCTTTGTTAGATACAGCCCAGCTAGTACCTTCAAAATATTTAGTAGTAAGATTTATTTGAGCTTCAACAACAGTACACAAAAACATAGCTATTACCAATAAGCTGCAATTTTTTACCTTGTTAAATAACAGTACATGTTCCATTTTATACAACTTAAAATTAGAATATAATCATGCTTACTCAAGAGTTCCGGAATAATAAACAGTCTCACGCCCGCTATTTAAAGTGCTAAGCGCAGCGCTTAGGATATTTTATAACAGCTGGTCTCCAACTGGCACTTGCCGCCATAGGCCCACCAAACTCCTAAGCGTTCAATGTTATTGGCCTTAAGCAAGCCTTATGTAACCGCATACCCAGCTATAGAGCCAAACCCGCCATTAAATGTAACTATATACTGTCACAATGTACATGAATACTAAAAAAGCTGCCTACGGCAGCATGTACCGGTTATAGACCGGATTTTATTAAACCTCCGAAGTGATGCTTCGCTTAACACTTGGAGAGCAAACACGTTTTTTATTCTAAAAGAAGACTTAAGCGAGCAGGGGAAATCAAACCCTCTTTTATTTTTAACCAACTCTCTAGCGAGCGGGGACAGTTTCATCAGTTTTCCAATTTCATTGGTACTGAATAAAGGTTAGCAAAAGGCGATTTTATTTTACTTATAAGTAATTTTTTTATTACGGGATTTCTTGGTGTTTCTGACGAAACAAAAAGTATTTCGCTTTTTGTATAATAAATTTTATAGATTGTCAAAACAGGGGTTTTATAGCTTATCCTATTTATTGTATCCAATATTTTTTTAACCTTCAATACTTCATGATAATCATTAAAGCTGAAGCTTAGAAGACTATATTGCAATGTACTTGAATCATCCCCCCCATGATTTATATAAAGTATAGAATCTGAAGTAGACATATTCACATTAAACTCGCGCTCAATGAAATCTTGTTCCTCCTTAGCAATTTTATCATTAACGTGTATTGAATCTTGTAAGTTAGCTTGGCTTGGAAAAAGTTTAAGCTTCTGATAGAACAACTTAGCTGCAACATTTTTTTTTTGACTGAATACCCCAGTCGATAAGGATAATAATAAAGTAGTTATTAATATCTTTTTCATTTTTGAAAATTTTATTATTTGGCGACTTGAAGAGCAGGATGAAGTGCAGCAAGATAATTGACCGTTAAAATCCCCCAGCTATCCTCAGCGTTAGCACAGGGTTTATCACATTTTTTGTCACTAGCATATATACTTACTTAATATCGGTGCTAAAATCAACACGAAACGTTTTGCTCTACTTCAACGGAACCTGATTGTAAATTGTTATATCAATACAGTTTTCGTGGATAAAAATTTTTAAACAGCTATTACAAATGACATCAATATATTGTCTAATGAGTGTATAAAATAGATCCGCTTCGTCTTGGGTTTCTAAAGTAGTTTTCACTAAGTCAAGGGAATCAAATAATTTCTTACTAATCATAAATTCGTTGTAAGGAAACTGATTTGCCCAAAATTTAGATTTTATCAATACAATGTCCTCAGTTTTCATAGAAATGCCATGGTTAATTTTATAAAGCATATCCTCTGATATTCCCTCAATAACGCTTTGATATCCGTGTTTTTTACAATTTATTAGCCCCATGACAAATGATTTAAGCTACTTAAAACCAATGCGCTGCTCGCTGATGAGTTCCCCCCGCTATCCTAAGCATTAGCGCAGCGCTCTTAGGATGTTATATAATTGCCGGTTTCTAAGCCCACACCAGCCTGAAATCGTGCGCGTTGTATGGCTCTGGCAAACAATTGTACTGCACCTGGTGTGCGGCCAGCCTGCCCACCGCATCGGAGCACATGGCGGAGTAACCATTGCCGCCGGTGGCTACATAAATACCCTCTTCGGCCAGGCCAATGTATTGTTTACGGTGCTGCGTGTACGTTATAATACAGCGTTTGGTAACATAATCAAGCACCTGTAAGCCAGGCATCAGCAGTTCCAGCGCCTCTTTTTGTACGGCCAGGTTGGTATCGCTGTCGCCATGCCTGAACCATTGCTGTATTTGTGATAAACTGTCAAAATACTGGTCTGCGGTTAGGTTACTTCCCATTTTAAGGTACCAGTTACCATCGGGGTACTGCAAGGGGCGTATAAGGTATATCTCCTCCAGCAGGGGCGTTTCTATTTCGTATAAAAGGGATTGCAACTGCGCCAGCCGTTCTGCCTCCGCCTCGCTCACCCTTGCCAGCAGCACGGTTTCGCTTTTTAGTTGCAAGGCCAGCGGGCGGTTGAGCAGGCCCATAAAATTGGCAAAAGCCCCCGGTGCCAGCAGCACTTTACCGGCTGTATAGGTTTCGCCTGCCTGCGTTTCCACATATACAAGCCCGTTGGCCTTGTACACGTTTGTAACAGTGCCACTTATAATGGTTGCTTTGTGTGTGGCCGCTACAGTTAGCTGGGCCTCAATAAGTTTACGGGGCTTAATATGGCCCGAAGGTGGTGCCTCAAAATTGGCCCTGGCTTCGTGGGGAAAAACAAAATCGGGGTACGACTGGTTTACTGCCGCCCCATCCACATATAGCTGGTACGGAAAACCAAACTGCGCCGCCTGCTGTGGCAGCATGTTAAGGTAAGCATCCTCCTTGTGCAGGGTTACATACAAACAACCAACAGGGTAATGAAACTGAATGCCTGTTTCGCTTTGCAATTGCGGGTAAACACTGGTTGATTCGGTGTTCAGCCTGGTCCAAACCTCATCGCGGCCCACAATACGCTGCACCCGGCCCTGGTCGTAATGGCTGGCATAAACGGTGGCGCGGTGTACATCGGCAGGTTCATCTGCACCAATAACGGCAATGCGCTGGCCCATCAACGCCAGGTATTTGGCAGCCGCAACACCTATCAGCCCTTTGCCTACCACAATGGTATCGTACGTTTGCATAAAAAACAGGTTACGTTTATTAAAAAGTAAACCCACTAAAACACACCGGGGGCATTGCCTCCAAACGAAAACAAGCCCCCGGTATTAAAGTATATTTTTACCAATACAATCTTTCTGCATCTACTCACCCGCCAGTTCAACCACCATAGCGCTGGCACCACCGCCGCCATTGCAAATACCAGCCGCACCATACCTGCCGCCATTCTGCTTCAGCACGTTTATAAGGGTAACAATAATACGTGCGCCGCTGCAACCCAGCGGGTGGCCAATGGCAACCGCGCCACCGTTTACGTTAACCTTAGCCGCATCAAGCCCCATCAACTGGGTATTGGCAATACCTACCACGGCAAACGCCTCGTTAAGTTCCACAAAATCAATATCAGCCATTTGCAGGCCTGCTTTGGCTACCGCTTTGGGCACTGCCAGGCTGGGCGTGGTGGTAAACCACTCCGGTGCCTGCTCGGCATCGGCATAGCTTTTTATGATGGCGAGGGGCTTAATGCCTAAGGCATCGGCTTTTTCCTTGCTCATCAGCACCAGGGCTGCTGCACCATCGTTCATGGTACTGGCATTGGCAGCGGTAACCGTACCCTCTTTTTGAAAAGCAGGTTTCAGCACCGGTATCTTATCAAACTTAACGCTGTAAGGCTCTTCATCTTTGGCAAAAACAACGGGCGCACCTTTTCGCTGCGGTATTTCCACAGGAACCACTTCCTCATTAAACTTACCGGCAGCCCAGGCCTGCTGGCTGCGGGTATAACTTTCAATGGCAAACGCATCCTGCTGCTGGCGGGTAATGGCATATTTGCTGGCGCAAAGCTCAGCCGCGTTGCCCATAGCGTAGTTGTGGTAACAATCGGTAAGGCCATCTTTGGCAAGGCCGTCTACCAGGCTTACATTACCGTATTTATTGCCCCAACGTGTATCGGGCGAGTAGTAAGGCACATTGCTCATGCTTTCCATACCGCCTGCCACCACTATATCAGCATCGCCCAGCAAAATGCTTTGTGCGCCCAATGCAATGGATTTCATCCCGCTGGCGCATACTTTATTTACGGTGGTACAAACTACCTCATCGGGCAGGCCCGCGTATTTGGCTGCCTGCCTTGCAGGTGCCTGGCCCAGGTTGGCCTGTATTACACAACCCATCAGCACCTCCTGCACCTGCTGGGGTTGCAGGCCCGCTTTTTCAACAGCGGCTTTAATGGCCACTGCACCCAGGCGGGTTGCTTCCAACTCTTTTAAACTGCCGCCAAAACTGCCTATGGGCGTGCGCACTGCCGAAACAATATATACCGTTCTGTTACTCATACAGTTTTTCTGTTTACGCCATCAAAGATAACGGTTGTTAGTATTAAAAATTTGGTACCGGGTGGCTATTTAGCCTCAAACACCGTAAAGCCGTTAAGGAAGTCTTCCATACTCTTTTTGTTGGCGGTATACATCTCCTGGGATGTATATGTTAAAAACTGGACAGATCCGCCTTCGCTGGAATAATAATATCCCAGATAAACAAATTTTATTCCTTTTAAAGTTGCCCTCAACTCCATACAAAGCACTTTTTTATTATTCACCATACGATAATCGGCACTGGTTACCCTGGCATCAAGAGATGCTTTTGCGGCATTGGCAAGAGCTATCCCCTTAAACTCCTCAATAGCGATGGGCGTTTTCTCCGTAATAAGCATACCATAAAAGCCACCGGACTTAGCAAGGAAATAATACTCAGGTATCACTTCGTTTTCTTTATGTGGATTAAAAGTAACTGCAGCAGTATTAATATACACCCCAACATTTGCAGTATTGCTTTTTACCGCGAAGGTGGCTTTGGGATTTCTGACAAATTTACCCGTATTAACAGGTATTGAATCACTATCCGACGTAGCAGCGCCAGTGCTGTCGCCAGAATACTTCCAGGTGCCATTATCGTACAAGGTTACTTCATGCCCGTTTTCAGTAAGGGCTTTTTGCTGGGCGTTTGCTGAAGATGCTATTAAAAATATGGCCGATGCAATAAAAAATCTGTACATAAAATTGTTGTTTAGGTTTTGGTTGCCCATTTTATTAAGGGATTAACGGGTTTATGGCAGTTTCACCATTCTTCAACCGGGGTAAATGTATAAAAAACCTTTGCGCAAAGTTGTAATTTGTAAAAAAACAGCCTCCCTCCTACGGCTTTACCGTTACAGGCATATCTGTTTTAATATCATCCTTCCCCATAGTGGCTGCATTTATTACAGGTGTACCCTTATAGCTAAAACGGTTGCCTGTTACCTGTACATTTTTACAAGCGGTTAGTTGTATGGCTTCCGGCGCATTGCTGTTTACTGTTACGCCGGTTTGGGTAATGATGTTACCGGTGAATATTAACCCCTGCACGCTGCGCGCGGAAAGCACTGTACTGTAGCCGCTTTTAAAGGTGTTATTAATAATGCTTATGTTGCGGTGTACCGGCATGCCCGGCAAAAGGGTATGGTTTTCGGGGGCGATGTTAATAGCGCCGCTGCCGGTGTTATACCCGCAGCCATCAAATATGTTGTTGGCAATGGTAACATCGGTAACAGGGCCAGACTCAAACCAGCTTAACGCATCATCCGCTATTAATATGGGGTACATGCCTGTATGGTAAAAAGTATTGTTGCTTATAACCACTTTGCGGCGGGTGGTAATTAGTAAGCCACGGGTATTGGCACGCTCAAAACGGCTGTTGGTTATGCGTACCTCGGGTGTGCAGGTAAGGTTTTCTATACACAGGCCCGGCTGAATGTTTGCGGGCATTTCGCCCTCCACCTCCAGCAGCATTTCGCGCCGGTTAATAAGCCTGGCAGTTTTAAGCTTTGCCAGCCCCACCGCAGTAAGGGTTTGCGGATTGACGAACGCGATGCTGTCGCCTGCAAAAAAAGCCTCGAAACCATAGGTTTGCGGGTGCATAAACTTTACAGTGATGGCACCTTTTTCATCAACCGCCGTTATTTGCAGGTGTGTGCCGTGTACATTAATGGGGTCGTCGTGCGAGCCGGAGGTAAAACAACTGTCAATACTTACCAACCCGCTGCAGCCTGAAAAATGGAAGCAATCGGCAAACGAAGCAATCACCCGCCCGGAGTTTGGCGGCGGTGCTGCCACCACTTTAAACAAGGACACGTTGTGCGAAAACTGCGCCACAATGCCCAGCCCGTGCATGTAATACATGTTTACATGCCGCAGCACTACATTGCTGCTGAGATTAATAAAACCGCCGCAGTTATCGCGGTAGGGGTCGCGCACCGTAAGCACATCGTCGGGGCTTAATTTGCTGCCGCTGAAGTTGCCCTCAAACCTGACATGCAAAGGGCCTTTCTCTACAGCAACCGCCTCTGCAAATGGTTTAAAATTGCTGTACAGCATATTGTTGCTGCCGGGCTTTAGCACAATGGCATGGTAGTTATTAAGCACCCAGCCATCGCCATAAAATTGCAGGTGGCCGTTGGCAATGGTGTATTTTGAGGTGGGATGAATATCGGCCTCTGCATCGGTGGCTGTAACGGCTGTAACCGTAAGCTGAGACATGGTGGGCCGCTCATAATCGAAGCTGATGTTTTTAATACGCACATTGCTGCAGTTAAGCAACGCAAACGATACCATTTTACCATGCAGCACCACCAGTGTATTGTTGCCATCAAGTGTTAGGTTGTTACAGCCATCAAACAAAAAAGCAATGGTTTTTACTTTTGATAGCGTATCATCTTCCGTACAGTTGG
>CAZRDD010000277.1:0-6919 GCA_964598675.1 uncultured Parafilimonas sp. | reverse complement strand
GGTGGTTAAATCCTGTGCATACAAAATTTGATCGCTGCCCCAGTCAAAGCGTTCGGCACCATCTTCGTAGCGTATAAAGTAGTTGTAAACAATACCTTCGGCCGGTATTGTATTTTTATCGAGCGTAAAGGTTATCGTCCAAAACTCATGATTAAGGTACTCCAAAGGCAAAGCCCTTGTTATATCGTTATTACCAAGCAAGGGGTGATTGCCGGTTACAAAAATTGTTTGTCCAAACTTTGTATGAAATCGTATTTGAAAGGTTACATCTACCGTTGTAACGGTTTGTTTATCAGCGGCTTCCATTTTATCAGGGGTTACTTTTTTAGCTGCTTTGCCGCCTTTTGAAGCCTTCACCACAGTCTCCTCTTTTACAGGTTCCTTTTTGCTATCTTTTTTTGCGGCTTTTTTTGCGACAACTACAACCGGTGCTGGTTCTTCAGCCTTTTGTTCAATCTCAGCTTTGGGTGCAGTTTTCTTTTTTGCCGGTGTTTCCGTTTCTGCATTGGTGTTGGCCTGCGTTTTCTTTGAAGCGGTTTTCTTTTTTGTAACAGCAACCTCAGCAGGCTCTTCTGCTTCAATGTTCACTGTATCTTTATTTGTACCTGTTTTTTTTACAGAGGTTTTGCGTTTATCGCCTGCTGGCTGGTCAGGCACCTCAACAATCTTAGCATTTTTACCTCCAGGTTTATTTTTTTTTGCCACAGTTGGGCTTTTTTCATCCAAACCGTCACCACCTGAGGTAACTTTTTCTGTACGTTGAGTAATTTTTTTGTCTGTCGCCAATTTGATAAATTTTAAAAGTGAGCGAATTTAGAAAACAATTGGTTGCTAACAGACCACAAACCCGTATTTGTATGTTTATATTTTTATTGCCCCGGCAATATATTATAGTTAATTTTTATAAAATAAGGCGTTGGCAAGCAAAACAATAGTAAAAACCGGCATGTTTTTACGCTAAAAGGCCCGTAGTACCGTTTAAAGAATTAAAAGTAAACAATGTGTAATAAATACACAAATGTAAGTTCAAAAATCTTTTTACATAAAATGAGTATCGCAAGGAAAAGTTTGTGTAATTGTGGATATTTGGCTTTTTAGCCATACTACCAACAAAACCATTTATGCGTAAACCAACCAAAAATGCAGCCATAGGGTTTATTTTTATAACAATGCTTATTGATGTTACCGGCCTGGGTATTATTATACCCGTATTGCCGGAGCTGATTAAGAATATGGTTAACGGCAACCTTAGCGATGCATCGGTATACAATGGCTGGCTAACGTTTGCCTATGCGGCCATGCAGTTTGTATGTGCACCCATATTGGGCAATTTAAGTGATAGATATGGCAGGCGGCCTGTGTTGCTTTTTTCCCTGTTTGGCTTTGGCATTGATTATTTGTTCCTGGCATTTGCGCCAACCATAGGCTGGCTTTTTGTGGGCCGGATAATTGCGGGTATTACCGGTGCCAGCTTTACCACAGCATCCGCGTATATTGCAGATGTTAGCGAACCCGAAAAAAGAGCGCAGAACTTTGGGCTTATAGGCGTTGCGTTTGGCGTTGGTTTTATTATTGGCCCTACCCTTGGCGGTATACTTGGCGAGCTGGGCACCCGCGTACCCTTTTATACATCGGCGGCATTATGCCTGTTAAACTGGTTATACGGTTATTTTGTTTTACCCGAGTCTTTATCGGTTGAAAACAGGCGGCCCTTTCAATGGTCCAGGGCCAACCCCGTTGGCTCGCTGGTGCAGCTAAAAAAATATCCGGCGGTTCTTGGCCTCATTGCATCGCTGGTATTGGTGTACATCTCCATGCACGCGGTACAAAGTACCTGGACATATTTTAATATGTACAAATTTAACTGGAGCAAGGCACTCATCGGTTATTCATTAGGGTTTGTTGGCGTAACCGTGGCCGCAGTGCAAGGTGGCCTTATAAGGGTAATCATCCCAAAAATAGGCCAGCACCGCAGTGTGTATACCGGGCTGCTTTTTACCAGCCTCGGCTTTTTACTTTTTGCTTTTGCCGCAAAAGGATGGATGATGTTTGCATTTATGATACCTTATGCACTTGGTGGAATTTCTGGCCCCGCTATTCAAGGGATTATTTCAACCCAGGTGCCTGCTAACGAGCAAGGCGAGTTACAGGGAGGCCTTACCAGTTTAATGAGCGCCACTACCATAATCGGGCCACCTATAATGACGGGGCTTTTTGCTTATTTTACCAAACCGGGCGCCCCCCTTTTATTTCCAGGCGCTCCCTTTTTGGCAGGGGCATTACTATCGTTATTAAGTGCTGTGCTGGCTTACAGAACGTTTAAAAAGGAAAAAGTATAAATAGGCATTTGGAGGTTATTTTATAACTGCCGGTTTTACCTTCTTTATATTTGTGCTGTCAGGCCGGGGTAATGTTGCAGGAAAAAAGTCCATAGTGTTGGCAGGCCCGGTGTTTTCATAACTGAAAACGATAACATTTAAAGGTACGTGTTGCTTATCAACCAGGTAGTTAATTACCATATTAACCCTGTCCCAATCCAATTGCCGGGCATTTTTGCTTGCAGAGTCGGCATAATAGCCTGCTATCCGTATTCCACACAAAGGGCTGGTTTTCAATTTATCTGCAGTGTATGCCAATGCTTTAAGGGCTGTATCAGTAAGCAGTGGCTTTCCGTTTATAAAGTGTATGCTTTGAAGGTAGTCAACCGGGCAGGCATTTTTGCTTATTTGCTTTTGTACAACTGTACCGCAACTACAGGTATCTACGACCAGATATTCGCCGGGCAGCGTTTTTTTAAATATGCCATGACAATTATACAGACTGCTGTCTTTAGCATTATACAACCCCGCCAGGTAATTGCCTTTTTTATTTTTTAAAATTTTACAGGGTAGCTTAAGTACCTCTTCCCGCTGCATTACTATCGTTTGCGCGAACGAGGTTGTAACCTTGCAAAAAATAAGAACAACCGCAAAAAGTTTTAACATAGGCCGCCATTAATAATTTTTGTAGGCTGGCAAAAGTTAAACAATTAGGCTGGTTAAAAAAATTAAAAAAAGATTGCCGCTGGCTTACATGGCGTATTGAGCGAGATTTTTACGATAGAATATTTTACTATTGAATTTTTTTATTATATTTATCACTATCGTTATTCAATTACTAAATAGCCATGCCGTTATTAGAAAATCAGCTTGAAGTTAAAAGGTCTAATATACCAGGGTCTGGAAAAGGGCTGTTTACCACAAAACCTATTGAAAAAGGGGCCATTATTGCCGAATACAAAGGAAAAAAAACAACCTGGGCCGAGGTTGACCATAAAGAGGGTAAAAATGCCTACATATATTATGTAAACCGAAACTGTGTAATTGATGCCAGTGAATATACCCATACGCTGGCCCGCTACGCCAACGATGCCAAAGGGTTAAAAATAATTAAAGGCATTACCAATAACTGCTGCTTTATAAAAGAAGGCGAGCGCGTATTTTTAAAAGCGCTGCGAAACATTTCGCCGGGCGAGGAGCTTTTTGCAGGTTATGGCAAGGAGTATTGGGATACCGTTAAATACAATTTATCGCTTAAATAGTAATATTTACCGGGGGTAAGAAAAGCATGTTTGAGTAAAATAATTTATTAATGCGCTATTTCGGGTAAATTTTACACCTTTAAAGCTATACTTGCACTTTTTTAACACAAAAAATCTAACAATGAACACCCTTTTGCAGATTAACGACATTACTGGCAAAACACAGGTATTTGTTACCCAGCTAAAAGTGCTGGCAGCTTTATATGTACCCAAAATTGCGGGGGCAATCTTAATTTATATCATTGGCGCCTGGATTATCAGGAAACTGGGGGGCATCTTGCATAAAACAATGATCAGGAAGAAATATGATGCGTCCCTGCAAAGCTTCTTATTTTCTTTTGTAAAAATATCTCTTACTATACTGCTGCTGCTGTCAATTTTCAGCATGCTGGGTGTGGACATAAGTGCGTTCAGCGCATTGCTGGTTGGCGCTGGCCTGGCTGTTGGCACGGCTTTAAACGGTTCGCTGGGTAATTTTGCAGGGGGTGTAATGCTGCTTATTTTTAAGCCTTTTAAAGTGGGCGACCTTATTGAAGGCCAGGGCCAAACCGGTACAGTGCTTGAGTTGGGCATATTTAATACCATTATACTATCCCCCGACCATAAAACGATTATTTTAGCCAACGGCCCCCTGTCTACAGGCATTATCATAAACTATACAGCGCACGGCAGCCTGCGCGTTGATACTGTAATGGCCATTGCAGGCGATGACGATATTGACAGGGCCAGAAAAGTAGCCCTTGAAGCGCTTGCAGCCATGCCCAAAGTGTTGAAAACACCTGCGCCGGAAGTAAACGTGCTTAAGGTAGGTGATGGTATGGTTACTTTTGCCGTAAGGCCCTACTCATTACAGCAGGATTACTGGGATGTATATTTTGGTGCCCAGGAAGCCATAAAAAAAGCATGGGATGCTGCTGGCGTGGTTGCACCAGTACCGCATGTAGTGCAAATAAATAAATAGCCATTAAACATAGTTACACATCACCAAAAGGGGGCGCTTTTCCTGAAGCGCCCCCTTTATTTAAACACAACGCTTAACAGCAACTGATATGCAGGATAATGGAAGCATGGCGCACCTGCCCGGCGTTTAAAATATTTATTACTCACCCTCAATAAAGCCCCAAAAGCAATATTTAATGCAAAAATCATATCTTCATTTTTAAACACATTATCAGATTAAATACTGCTTATGCAACGTTTTCAGGGGCTATTGGGCATTGCGCTTATACTTGGGCTGGCATTTCTTTTTTCAAATAACAAAAAGAGAATCAATTACAGGCTGGTGGTAAGCGGCATCGGGCTGCAGGTAGCCATTGCTTTGCTGGTGTTTAAAGTACCTTTTATTGCTGGCTTTTTTAAACTGCTGGGGCATGGTATGCAAAAAATTGAAATGTTTGCCCGCCAGGGTGCGGCCTTTGTGTATGGCGGTATTGCAGTACAGCAGGACAATGGCAGCATTGCCGATTTTAGGGGTGGTGGCCTTGTTTTTGCCTTTAATATTACCGCTGCCATTATACTTGTTTGTGCCTTGGTGGCCATATTTTACCATTATGGCATTATGCAGCGCATTGTATCGGTTATTGCGCGGGTAATGAATTTTGTAATGCGTGTTAGCGGTGCCGAAGCACTAAGTAATGTGGCCAGCGCTTTTGTTGGGCAAATTGAAGCACAGGTAATGATACGCCCCTACCTTAAAACAATGACCATGAGCGAGCTGCTTGCCAGTATGAGCGGCAGCCTGGCCTGTATTGCTGGTGGCATATTGATAGTGTATGCCAATATGGGCGCACAGGCTGGTTTAGACCTTGCCCCCAAGCTTATTACGGCAAGCCTTATGGCGGCCCCGGGCGCACTGGTGATAGCCAAAATTGTTTTTCCTGAAACGGAAGTAAGCCAAACCATGGGCAAAGTAAAACTGAAGGTTGACAGTGGCTATAAAAATGTAATTGATGCCATAAGCCACGGCGCTGGCGATGGCTTTAAAATAGCTATGAATGTACTGGCAATGATTATTGGTTTCATAGCCGTTATTGCCTGCCTGGATTATATACTGGTAAAAATTGGGCATATATTCAACCCTAATTTTGATTTATCGCTTAACTGGATATTTGGCAAGCTGTTCTACCCTTTTGCATGGTCCATGGGTGTACCGCAGGAGGATGTTGCCAATACCGCTACCCTGCTGGGCCAAAAATTAACCATTAATGAGTTTATAGCCTTTAGCCATCTTACCGAAAAAACCGCCCATCATTTTACAGAAAAGGGCCTGCTTATAACCACCGTAGCCATTTGCGGGTTTGCCAACTTCAGCAGCGTGGGCATGCAGATAGGCGGCATTGGCGAGCTTGCCCCCGAAAGGCGGGGCGACCTTGCCAAACTTGGCCTCAAAGCACTTTTTTGCGGCACCATGGCCTCGTACCTGTCGGCAACCATTGCAGGCATGCTCATGTAAATATTTTTAACCTCAGCCTTTCACAGCCGGTTAGCAACCCTGGCAGGGTATACTTTTTGTAACTGCCCTATGGTGGCTGGCCAACACATTGTTTTATTTTTCGCGATTGGGGTTTCGCCATGTACATTTATCTTTGCACCATGAACACAGGAATTGAGCAACTGGTAGCTTCGGTTAACGATGCAGCACTGCAGAAGATAGGTGAGAAAGTGTTGAACCGCAGCCGTTTAAATTTTGAGGAAGGGGTAACATTGTTTGAGAAAGCTTCCGTAGGCTATGTGGGTGCATTGGCTAACTGGGTACGCGAACAAATGCATGGCGATAAAACTTATTTTAACCGCAATTTTCATATAGAGCCTACCAATGTTTGTGTGTTTGCCTGCAAATTCTGTTCTTACTCAAGGTTGTATGCCCACCGCGAGGAAGGCTGGGAACTTAGCAGCGAACAAATGCTTGATATTGTTAAAAGCTACGATGGCAAACCTGTTACCGAAGTACATATAGTTGGTGGCGTACACCCTAAAATGAACCTGCATTTTTTTGCCGACCTGCTGCAAAAAATTAAAGCCCACCGTCCCGACCTTCATATTAAAGGCTTTACTGCTGTGGAGCTTGATTACATGTTCCGCAAAGCAAAACTTAGCGTAGAGGAAGGTATGAAACTGCTGCATGATGCCGGATTAGACAGTATGCCCGGTGGCGGTGCTGAAATTTTTAGCCCCGAAATACGCTCCCAAATATGCGATGATAAAGTTGATGCCAAAGGCTGGCTGCATATACACAAAACAGCACACAATCTGGGCATGCATACCAATGCAACTATGCTGTATGGCCATGTTGAACAATACCACCACCGCGTGGACCACATGGAGCAGTTAAGGCAATTG
>CAZRDD010000276.1:0-7024 GCA_964598675.1 uncultured Parafilimonas sp. | reverse complement strand
CATACAAAGCATAAACTCCGCGACCGAGTACATACAGGTAGCAGGCACCCTAACCAGTCTTGAGGTGGTGGGCCAAAAAAGTGCCAGGCGGCTGGTGGCGCAGTTGCAGGACGATACCGGCATGCTGGAGCTTACCTGGTTTCAAGGCATACACTGGGTGCAAAAAAGCGCCCAGGTGGGGCAGCGTTACCTGGTGTATGGCAAGGCAGGTTTTTTTAATGGCAGGCCGCAAATAACCCACCCTGAGCTGGAACCTATAGCCGAGGCCAAAACCGATGGCCGCCCTTTTTTAGAACCCATTTACCCAACCACAGAAAAATTAAAAGCAAGGGGGCTTGGTGCCAGGCAAATAAGCAAACTAACAAGCGCATTGCTTGCCCAGGTATCGGAGCGGGATATACCCGAAAACATACCAGCAACCATAATACAGGCACTAAACCTAACCACAAGGTTTAATGCTTTTCGCAATATTCATTTCCCCAAATCGCAGGAGGAATATGAGCGGGCGCTTACACGCCTTAAGTTTGAGGAGTTTTTCCTGGCCCAGGTACGGTTAAACATTACCCGCATAAACCGCCACAGGCACAGCCGTGGCGTACCCTTTAGCAATGTAGGGCCGCTGTTTAACGACTTTTACCATAAATACCTGCCTTTTGAATTAACGGGTGCCCAAAAAAGGGTACTTAAAGAAATAAGGGCCGATACTGCCCGCCCGCGCCAGATGAACCGTCTGCTGCAGGGCGATGTGGGCAGTGGTAAAACCATTGTAGCCCTGCTTGCCATGCTGCTTGCTGCCGATAATGGCTACCAAAGCTGCCTGATGGCCCCTACCGAAATATTGGCCCAGCAGCACTATACCGGCCTGGTTAGTTTGTTAAAGGATATGCCAGTAACGGTAAAACTCATTACGGGCAGCACCAAAGCCGCCGAACGGAGGAAAATACTACAGGCCCTGCTGGATGCAGACATACAGATACTGGTAGGCACCCACGCGGTTATTGAAGAAAAAGTGGCTTTTAAAAACCTGGGGCTTGCCATTGTGGATGAGCAGCACCGTTTTGGTGTGGCGCAACGCGCCGCCCTTTGGAAAAAAGCAGAAATACCCCCGCATGTACTGGTAATGACGGCAACGCCCATACCGCGCACCCTGGCAATGACGGCCTATGGCGACCTCGATTACAGTATTATGAACGAATTACCACCAGGCAGGCAACCCGTTGCCACTGTACACCGTTTTGAAACCTACAGGGCCAGGGTGATGGATTTTTTAAGAACTGAAATCGAAAAAGGCCGCCAATCGTATATAATATATCCGCTGATTGAAGAAAGCGAAAAATTAAGCTACGAGGACCTTATGCAGGGGTACGAGCAGGTAAAGAGTTACTTTCCCGAACCGAAGTACCGCATAAGCATGGTGCATGGTAAAATGCCCCCTGAGCAGAAGGATATAAACATGAAAAGGTTTATTGAGGGGGATACGCATATAATGGTAAGCACTACCGTAATTGAAGTAGGGGTAAATGTGCCCAATGCATCGGTAATGGTGATTGAAAGCGCTGAAAAATTTGGCCTGTCGCAACTACACCAGTTACGGGGCAGGGTAGGCAGGGGCAGCGAAAAAAGCTTTTGCATACTTTTAACAGCACATAAATTAAGCAACGACGCAAAAGAGCGTCTACATATACTATGTGCCACCAATGATGGCTTTAAAATTGCAGAGAAGGATTTGGAACTGAGAGGGCCAGGCCAGATTGAAGGCACCAAACAAAGCGGTGTGCTTAACTTTAAACTGGCCAGCCTGGTTAACGATAAAGGTTTATTGGACGCAGCAAAACACTATGCTGAAATATTGATAACAGAAGATGAAACGCTTGAAAAAATGGAAAACCAACCGTTAAAAAATTATATGCTTTCGCAGAAGGGAAAAACTGCATGGAGCCGTATATCGTAACAACAAACCGGATTGTTTTTTCGTTTAACTAAAAATTCTAAAACCTGCAAATTGAAATTTTTTTACAGCCTGTTTTTGCTAATCCTGTTAATGCCGGTTTTAACACCCGCCAATGCCCAATATGTACAGTTTACTGAGAACAAAGGGCAGTGGAACAGTAATGTACTGTTTACAGGCGATGCGGGTGCCAGCAGTGTTTTTTTACAAAAACAAGGGTACAAGGTTTTGTTGAACGATACGAACGACCTCAAAAAAATTCAGGGATATTACGGCGGCCATCAAAAGGAAGGGGCTTCTGCACAAGCGCACCCTGGCCAAGGTTATGCATTTGTAAATTCAGATGGTTTATCCTCCTCAAAAATCCCCGGCAACAACACCGGGCTGGTGTTACACTCCCACACTTACGAGGTTACTTTTACGGGCGCATCGCAAAACCCCCAGGTAGTTGCTGATAAGGCTGTTTTGGGCTACAGTAATTATTTTAAGGGCAACGATTCCACCAAATGGGCATCTGGCTGCAAAACATACCAGGCTGTTTTATATAAAAATATGTACCCGGGTATTGATGTACGTTATTATACCAATAACGGCCAGTTAAAATACGATGTTGTGGTAAACCCCGGTGCAGATATAAGCCCTTTAGGTATGCGCATAACAGGTGCAAGCGCACTAACCCTAAAAAATGGCAACCTGATTATTAAAACATCGGTTGGTAGCGTAACCGAGCTTGCCCCGGTGGCATACCAGGTGATTAACAATGTAAAAGTTGACGTTGACGTAAAATTTAGCCTGCAGGGTAATACTGTATATTTTAAAACGGGCAATTATTCAAAAACGGCAGCCCTTGTAATAGACCCTGCGCTTGTTTTTGCCACTTTTACCGGCAGCAAATCCGATAATTGGGGTTATACCGCAACTTTTGATGCTTCGGGTGCTTTTTATGCAGGGGGTATTGTGTTTGGTAACGGTTACCCCGTAAGCACAGGGGCTTTTCAGCAAAATTTTGGCGGCGGCGCGGGCGGTGAACATATAAGCGGCCACGATGTAGCGATTATTAAATTCAGTGCTGATGGCAGCCGCAGAATATTTGCCACCTACCTTGGCGGTGGTGCCAACGAGCAGCCGCACAGCATGGTGGCAGACAATACAGGCAGCCTTATTGTAGCTGGCCGCACAAACTCAGCAGACTTCCCCTCAAATACTGCCAGGCTTGGCCCCGGAGGAGGTTTTGATATTTTCATAACCAAGTTTTCACCCGATGGCAGCACGCTTATCGGGTCAAAAATTATTGGCGGTACCGGCGACGACGGTGTAAATGAAAAACCTAAGGAATCGGAAGCTGGTGCAGCCAATACGCCCATCCGCAGAAATTATGGCGATGATGCCCGCAGCGAAGTAATAGTAGATGCATCAAACAACATTTATTTAACCACTTGTACGCAGTCTCCCGATGCCACAGTAACTAACCGCCTTTCCACCGCTGGGGCTTTTCAGCAAACATTGGCTGGTCAGCAGGATGGCCTGATTATAAAAACCGATGCTGCTTTAAACCTCATTTTCAGCTCCTACTTAGGCGGCACTGGCGATGATGCTGGTTTTGTGCTGGCATTAAACCCAGCCAATAATGATATTTATGTAGCAGGGGCTACTACCAGCAAAGACCTTGCAGCTGCAGGCAACGCATCGGACCAGATTTTGCACACTGCTTACCAGGGTGGTTTTTGCGATGGCTTCATATCCATTATCAGCAACGATGGCAGTACCCTTAAAAAAACAGTGTATGTTGGCGGGGCCGGTAACGATATGCTGTACGGTATACAGTTTGATAAATTAGGCTTTCCATACGTTATGGGCACAACTACCGTAAGCTTTCCGGTAATTAACGCCTCCTTCAACAGCCAGTCTGGCGGTAAACAATTCATTACCAAATTAAAGCCAGACCTCAGCAGTGTTGAATACTCAACCAATTTTGGCAAGGGCCTAAGCGTTCCAGACATATCTCCGGTTGCCTTCCTGGTTGACCGTTGCGAAAATGTATACGTCTCCGGGTGGGGGGGCGGCATTAACAAAGGCGAAAACTACCCCAATGCAGGCACCAATGGCCTTACCGTAACAGCCAATGCCATACAACCGCAAACCAACGGCAGCAACTTATATTTTTTTGTATTGGAGAAGAATGGCACCAAACAACTGTACGGTACATTTTACGGCGAAATATCTGCCGGGGCATTAGGCGACCATGTTGACGGTGGTACCAGCCGTTTTGATAAACAAGGAGTTATTTACCAGGCGGAGTGTGCCAATTGTACCGCTACGGGTAACGGCTTTGGTTTTCCTACAACGGCGGGTACCTGGTCGGTAAAAAACCAGGCTACTTCAGGCTCAAAATGCAACGAAGCGGCTATAAAAATAGCTTTTCAACTGGCGGGTGTTACAGCAGGCATACGCACCAGCATAAACGGCATAAACAACGATACTGCCGGCTGCGTACCTTTAACAGTTGAGTTTACCGATACCATTGGCATAGCCAAACAATACGTATGGAATTTTGGGGATGGCTCCTCATCTGTTACAACAACATCGCGTAACATCAGCCACACTTTTAACAATGTTGGCAATTACAGGGTTATGCTTATTGCGGTAGACTCAATGGCTTGTAATATGTTCGATACCCTTTATGTTACCATACGGGTGAGGGATGATTATGCCAAAGTAGGTTTCACCTCCGTAAAACTCCCCCCCTGCGACTCGTTAAAATACCAGTTTACCAATACCTCTGTTGCGCCTGCGGGCAAACCGTTTGGCCCCCAATCCCTGCAATGGGATTTTGGCGATGGCACCACGCTTTTCAGTAATGCGGTAACAGTTACGCACAGCTACTCAGCCCCCGGCACTTACACCGTTGCATTAAGGCTGGTTGATACCAGCTATTGTAATGCCCCCGATGCAGATTCTATTCAGTTACGTATTGCCACCAATGTAAAAGCGGCCTTTAACGTTGCCCCAGGTTGTGCTCCTTACGATGCCGCTTTTGAAAATGTTTCGTTAGGCGGCCAGCAATTTACCTGGAGTTTTGGCGATGGTACCACCTCTGCACTTACCAACCCTGTACACCTGTATGCAACACCCGGTACTTATACCGTTAAACTGATTGCTGCGGACCCCTCCACCTGTAACAAAATTGACAGCATTACCAAAATACTTACGGTAAATCCCAAACCTGCTGCGGCATTTACTTTTGGCCCAATACCATCGCTTGAAAACACCGCCACCAACTTTTACAACGGTTCTACCGGCGGAACACATTATTTGTGGGACTTTGGTGATGGCGACCAACTGCATACCATTGAGCGCGATACACTTGTAAGCCACCTGTACAATATAACGGGCTCATTTAACGTGTGCCTGGTTGCTTATAATGACTATGGTTGTACCGATACTGCCTGCAGCATTGTGCAGGCTATTGTATTACCTTTAGCAGATGTACCCTCTGCCTTTAGCCCCAATGGGGATGGCACCAATGATGAAGTACATGTGCGTGGCTATGGGGTTACAAAAATGAACTGGATGATATTTAACAGATGGGGTACACTTGTTTTTCAATCCGACAGCCCTTCAAAGGGGTGGAATGGATATTATAAAGGCAAACTTCAACCCCAGGACGTATATAATTATGTATTGGATATATCATTTACTGATGGTAAAAAATACCAGAAAAAGGGTGATATAACGTTATTGAGATAGACACAAGGGGAGGATACAAACATGAAAAGGATTAAGTTATTACCGTTAATGCTTATTTGTTTTACCGCAGGTATAGTTAATACTTACGGGCAGGACCTTCATTTTTCGCAATACTATAACTCGCCCCTGCTGGTTAACCCCGCCAATACGGGCTTTTCGCCCGATGTTGACTGGCGGGTTGGGGTTAATTACCGCAACCAGTGGGCCAGCATCAGCACCAACCCCTACAAAACAATGAGTGCCTGGGGCGATGTGCAATTGCTTACCAACAAGTTAGAAAACGGCTGGCTGGGTGTGGGCGGCTCCATACTGCGCGATGTAGCGGGCAGCGGCGGGTTAACCTCCACCAAAGTGTACGGCTCAGTAGCCTACCACCAAATGCTGGGCTTCAACAGCCTTTTAAGTACGGGTTTTACAGCAGGCTGGGTAAACAAAAGGGTTGATATTACCAAGCTTACCTTTGATAACCAATGGAATGGCAAGTTTTTTGATGCCACTATCAATCCGTTGGAATCATCTTTTTTAAACAGTGCCATCAATTATTTCGACTTGCAGGTGGGTGTTAACTATGCCTATTTCCCCTCCGACAGGGCATACCTTAATGCTGGCTTCAGCGTAATGCACATAAACTCTCCAAAAGAAAGCTTTTTTGCAGGCGATGGCGCTACCATTGCGCCACGCTATACCTTTTTTGCCAACGGCAGTTTTAAGCTAAACGACCAATGGATTATTAACCCCAACGTGTATGTTAGCCAAATGGCCGGTGCCAACGAAACAGTGCTGGGCCTTAATGCACATTACAACCTTAGCGGCGACGGTAACAGCCAGTTGATTGCGGGCGCATACATGCGTTTAAATGATGCCGTAATACCAATGGTTGGCTACCAGATAAACGATGTAAGCATTACGGTAAACTACGATGTAACCACCTCATCGTTAAGCGCGTATAACCAAACAAGGGGCGCATACGAACTATCCATTATAAAAACAGGCGTATTCAGCTCAAACGGCAAAGCAGTAAAATGCCCTACTGTAAGGTTTTAAATAATATTATTTATTTAGCACCTTGCGTGGCCCACGTATGCAAAAGGCAAGTGCCGTTATTATAGGCTTACCTTTTTAAGGTACTGCAACAAGCACCTTATGTTGTATTTTTGCCCTTTTTAACACAGCAGGATATGAAGTTTGGAATATTAGGAAGCGGAAGCTGGGCCACAGCCCTTGCCAAAATACTTACAGATAATAAGCATACTATTTACTGGTGGATAAGGAACGAAGAAACCATTGCACACATAAACCTGCGCAGCCACAACCCGCATTATTTGAGGG
>CAZRDD010000275.1:1708-7030 GCA_964598675.1 uncultured Parafilimonas sp. | reverse complement strand
TTTACACCTCAATCTCTTTACCATGCTGCGTCGTACAAGCACGTGCCGCTTATGGAGCAGTTTCCGTGGCAGGCCATACAAACCAATGTAATTTCAACTTGGAAGCTTGTTAAAATGGCCATTCAGTTTAAAGTTGAAAAATTTGTTTTTATCTCTACAGATAAAGCTGTTAAGCCAACCAGTATTATGGGGGCATCAAAACGCCTGGCCGAAATTATTGTACAATCATATTCATCTGTTGGCAGCAATACCTGCTTTGCCATAACAAGGTTTGGTAATGTGCTTGGCAGCAACGGATCGGTTGTACCCTTGTTTAAAAAGCAAATTGAGAAAGGCGGGCCGGTTACTGTTACCCACCCTGAAATGACCCGTTATTTTATGACGATTGCCGAAGCCTGCCAGCTTGTTTTGGAAGCTTCGGTTATGGCGGAAGGAGGAGAAGTTTTTCTGTTTGATATGGGCAAACCCGTTAAAATAGCTGACCTGGCAAAAAATATGATACGTATGGCTGGCCTGGTGCCAGATATAGATATTGATATTAAATATATTGGCCAACGGCCCGGTGAGAAACTTCACGAAGAGCTATTTTTAGACGATGAGAAGATGCAGGAAACATACCATGAAAAAATAATGATAAGCAGAGAAAGAAGGCATGGTATTGCAGAAGCAGAAAAAATAATTTACAATTTACAGGCTTTGGAAGACTTCTACGATCCTGAGGTTTTTCAAAGAGTAATAAATGAAATATTGCCAGAATACCAACCGGTTAAAGCCAAAGCCGCTCATGCGGTGCCGGTTTAAAATGGCAAAAGCATCTAACAGACTTTAAAGTATAATTTTAACACAATCATCATTCTAAAAAGCAGGCGCTTTTTAAAATATCAGTTGAGAAAACTTAACCACTTGCAAAAAAGCCTTGTTACCTGCCCCAAGGGCCTCTTCGTACAACGAACAGGAGGAGTATTTTTAATTTTTTCAAAAAAAATCCTAATTAATACGTTATTTGGGTTCATAAAAAATTGTTAACGAAATTTTAGCAGTAAAATCAATCAGCAAAAAGGGTATGGATAAAGACTTTGTAGCAAAAATGAAGTTTAAATATGTATTGTATCTTGGCTTATTAGTAAGCATTATAGTGCTGGGCAGTTCGTGCACAGCATCAAAACAACTACAGTATTTTAACGACCTGCCCGATTCGGCAATAGTACACCTGCCTCCAATGGAGACGGAGGAGAGGCTTATACAAAAAGGCGACAGGATACAAATATCCATTGGCGCAAAGGATATGGAGGCGGCTGCTATATTTAACCGTTACGGCGGGGTACCCACCACAGGCTCTAACCCATCTGGTTCTGGCGGCGGGGCGTTGGGGCAGCCTAACTCCGAGTTGGCAGGTTACCTGGTTGATTTTGATGGCTTTCTTGAGTTTCCGGTAATAGGCAGAGTGAAAACCGAGGGGTTAACAAGCAAGCAGCTAAAAGATACGTTAACCAGCCAGCTAAAACCTTACCTTAGGGAGCCGCTGGTGATAATACGGTTTATGACCTTTAAGTTTACTGTACTGGGCGAGGTGAGGACGCCAGGTGTGTATAATTTGCCCATGCAGCGTACCACTATATTGGATGCGCTTGGTGCCGCCGGCGACCTGCCACATTCTGCCCAGCGCATTGTGGAGATATACAGGGACTACAACGGGCAACGCATTATTACAAAAGTAGACTTGCGCAAGAAAGATATTTTATACAACCAGTCAGCTTTTTTGGTAAGGCATAACGATGTTATTTATGTACAGCCTCGGGAGTCGAGACTGTTGAGCGAGGAAACAAGGGTTTATTCTTCTTTCCTGGCCGCTGTAGTTGGTATTGTTACACTTATTGTAACATTAAAAAAATAGAAAATTGCGAATTGAATGGACCACTCATTTATTGAAGAAAAAGGCAGTAATAAAGCTGGTTTTGATACCAAAAGGTTTTTGTTTAAAATATTAGGCAATTATAAAATTATTATTGTCTCCGTTTTCTTTTTTGTGCTGGGGGCCAATCTTTATATACGTTATAAAGTACCACTTTACCAGTTATCAACAAGTCTTTTAATAAATGCCCTGCAGTTGCAGGCAAGCCTGGGTAACGCAGATGGCAGTGTACGTTCGGGCGGGGGGTTATTTAATGGCAACAATGCGCCTACAATACAGCTTACAGATATTGATAACGAAATGTTTATTATACAGTCTGCCACGCTTATGGCAAAAGTGTGCGACTCGCTTCACCTTGATATAGATGTTACCACTAATGGTCGCATAAAAGACCAGCCAATATTCATAGATTCTCTGCCGTTTAAAATATCTGTAAACAAAATTTCTCACCCCCGCGATGGGAAACCTTATTTACTAAACACATTTGCCGGTTACTACACTGTAAAGGCCGAAAAAGAATTGTACAAAGCCCAATACGGCCAGCCTGCTGTTGTAAACGGTGATACAATAAAGGTAAGTTACAACGGTGTACCAATTAAACAGAGAGAATATTCGTTAAGAATAAGCAATAAGGAAGCGGCGGCAAAAAAGTATTCATCAAGGCTGGTGGTGGCTACTGTGCCTAAGGCTGGTAATGGTATGATATCCGTTTCAGTAAGCGATGAATTACCGGTAAGGGCCAAAAAGATTATTGACGTACTTATTTACGAGTATAACCTCTCAAACCTTGAATATCAAAACCAGGCCATAAAACTTGCCCTGGATTTTTTAAACAGCAGGTTAAGTGCTGTAGATAAAGAATTGCAGGATGAGGAAAATAAAGTAAAAGACTTTAAAGAAACAAACAAAGTGTTTGATGTTTCTTACCTGGCTAACCAGTTGCTTGGTTCTCTTAAAGACCTTGACGGGCAAAAAGCGCAAAATGACCTTAAAGTGCAATTACTTAACCTTGTTGAAAACTATGTAAAAAGCTATAACAACAAGGAGGAAATAGTACCCAATACCAATGGTTTTGATGATGTTGTGCTGATTGAACTGATAAACAAATATAACAACCAGGTTTTGCAAAAAAGGCTGGTGCTTGACAATGGCACCACCCTGGACCCCCGTTTGGAAACAATCAACGGCCAGTTGCAGGAGCTGAGGGTAAACATTTTAAAGAACACTGCTAATATGCGCAAGCAGTTGCTTGCTAACGATAAATTTATTAAAGACCAGCAGGCAAGTTTTACAAGCCGGTTTAACGAAGTGCCCGACAAAGAAAAAACATATATTGAGCTAAGCCGCATCCTTTCAGTAAAAGGCACACTGTACACTTTTTTACTTGAAAAAAGAGAAGAAACAAATTTGCAGTTAATATCCTCTGATGTGCAAAAATCAAGGATTGTTGATGATGGCATAAATAACGGCGTAGTGGTACCTAATGTAATAATAACCTATGCTGTTGCAGCAGGCTCAGGGCTTTTACTGCCGGTAATAATTATTTTTATTGGCCTTTTAGCCAATACAACCATTGAAACAAAAAAGGAAATTAAAGAAGCCGTAGCCGTACCAATTGCGGGCGAAATAAGTTTTTCCGGCGATATGAACAATCACTTTGTAACCGAAGCAAGTAACAGAACGCCAGTGGCAGAGCAATTCAGGTCTTTAAGGGCCAATCTTACCTATATAGCGCAGGGCGATAACAGAAAAACTTTGCTTATTACCTCTTCTGTAGGTGGCGAGGGCAAAAGTTTCATCAGCTTAAACCTGGCTAACAGCCTTGCGGTATCTGGCAAAAAGGTTGTGCTGCTTGAACTTGATTTGAGGAAACCAAAACTTTCAGAAAAATTGCAACTGCCTGGGGAAAAGGGTATATCAACTTACCTGGTTAGCGCTATAAGCGAGCAGGAAATTATAAAACAGGTAAGCGAAAACAATAACCTTTATTTTATCAGTTCAGGGCCTATACCTCCCAACCCTGGCGAGCTTATTTTAAATAACCGGTTGGCCGTTTTATTTGCCTATTTAAAACAGGAGTTTGATTTTATTGTAATTGACAGCCCGCCAGTAGGCTTGATATCCGATGCGGTAACCTTTGGCAAATTCGCCGATGTTACTTTGTATATTGTAAGGCATAAGTTTACACACCGCAACTCGCTAATGCTACTTAACGATATTGTTGAGGAGCAAAAGCTTCCCGGTGTGTCAATTGTTATAAACGGTATTGTTAACGAAAAAGGGTTTAAATATGGGTATGGTTATGGGTACGGTTATGGCTATACCAGGTATGGGTATAGTTATGGCACTTACTCTAAAGATGATGATAATAGCGGGTTTTCATTTAAAAAAATCTTCGGCAGAAAACGAAATTAGCATTACACATTTTAATGCCCCATGTAGTTTATTGTTTACGCAACATTTTAAAGCCATGTATTTTATTGTATGCGCATATTGGTTACAGGGTTAGACCAGTCAAATTTTATAACGCAGCTATATTCAGGCATTAAACAACAAAAAAATGGCCTTTATATTGCTGTAACGGGGTTACGCCTGCATGGTACCCAAAACAAAGAGAATAGTGATGATTACATTTTTGATAAAATTTATAATCCCTCAAAAAATAAATTTATTTATTTACCTGCAGCAGCTTTAAGGTTGGTATTTAGCAAATGGTTTTACCAGTTGCTTATATATATATTGTTTGTGGAAGGTAAGTTTAAAAAAGCGGTGCATTTTTGTACGAGCGCCATAAAAGAAAAAGCTTTTTATAACAGCAATAATAGCTTTGGCGACTTTGATGTATTTCACTTTCACTACATGCAGTACAGCTATTTAAGAGGTGTGTGGATGGTGCCTGCGGGTAAAAAAATAATCTGCTCCTTTTGGGGGTCAGATTTATTGCGCACTGCTGATAATTTTAATCATTTTGTTGTTGCAAAAGCGTTACAACGTGCAGATGTTATTACAGTACAATCGGTTGAGTTGAGGGAAATAGTGTTGGCAAAATATGGCCGCCAATTAAAAGGCAAAATACGGCTGGCGCAATTTGCATTAAGCCAGCATACTTTTTCGGCAATTGACGAGGTAAGCGGTAATAAAGCCCTGGCCAAAGGTTTTTGCTTAGCAAATAATATAGATTATGATAAAGTAAAGACTGTTATTGGCCACAATGCCAGTAATTATAACAATCATATTAAAATTATTGAGGCTTTAGCGTTAGTAAAAAGTAAAGACAAACTTTTTGTAATAATACCCTTTGCCTATGGCATTGCTAAAAATGAAAGGCAGGCCTACAGGCTTAGCATTGAAAACGCCCTTAAAGAAGGTGCTTTGCCGGGTGTTAGTTGAGACAATTTTTTACCGGGCGG
>CAZRDD010000275.1:0-1698 GCA_964598675.1 uncultured Parafilimonas sp. | reverse complement strand
TTCTTTAACAGGCCAGCAACTTGCATTATTGCGAAGCGTTACAGATATTTTAATACACATGCCCGAAAGCGATGCCCTTAGTGCTGCGTTAACGGAGACGGCTTATGCAGGCGGGTTAATATTAACAGGTAGCTGGTTGCCATACAGCCCCTTTAAACTTGCAGGTATGCAATTGTGGTACGCAGCCGCGTTTGCTGATGTTGCTGCACAAATACAAAACATGCTTGATGCGTTTGATGAATACAGATTTACAACACTGGATAAAAACAGGCAGGCTGTGGCCAGCCATTTTTTTACGGCGCATACAACAAAAGGCTGGTTAACAATTTTAGATGAACTATATCCCGATAAATGATGCAAATTAGCAAAAACATAAAATCGGGGCTGGCATGGTCGTTTATAAACCAGGTAACAGGGCAAATTATCTTTATTGTTTTTAATATTTGTTTAACCCGGCTATTAACCCCCGAAGCCTTTGGCCTTGTAGGTATTGTTACTGTTTTTTCGGGTTTTGCCTCTTATTTTGTTGATGCGGGTTTTGGTGCTGCACTCATTCAAAAAAAAGAAATTACCCATATACAGCTTTGCACCATTTTTTGGCTAAATATTGCTATGGGTGTTTTTTTAGTAGTATTATTTTATTCAATGGCACCTTATATAGCTGCTTTTTATCACCAGGCTGCTTTAGTTGTAATAACGCGGGTAATTGCTTTAACTTTTTTAATAAGTGCTTTTGGGGTAGTGCAAAATGCATTAATGCTAAGGCAAATGAATTTTAAGCGTAAAACAATTATCAATTGGGTATCGCTATGTTTATCCTATTTGGTGTCTGTTATTATGGCTTACTATGGGCTGGGTTATTGGGCCATAGCGGCTTATCTTCTGCTTAATGCTTTTACATCGTGCGTACTTACCTGGTTTACATCTAACTGGCGGCCTTCCTTCCAATTCTCCATAAATGAGTTCAGGCAGGTAGCGCCATTTGGGCTAAGTGTACTGGGCGATTCATCAGTAAACTACTGGGCACGAAACGCCGATAATTTTTTAATAGGCAAGTACCTCGGCACAGTGCAACTGGGTATCTATTCAAGGGCTTATGCCATAATGATGCTGCCCATGAAGAATATATCTTCCGTTATATCAAGCGTAATGTTCCCTGCTTTTTCATCTATCCAAAACAATGTTGTTTTAATAAAACAATATTATATGGTTACCATAAAGTATGTAGCGTTTATTTGCTTTCCGTTAATGGTGGGGCTTGCCTTGTTGGCAAAGGATTTTACCATTGTTTTTTTTGGTGTTAAATGGATAGCTATGGCGGCAGTTTTAAAATGGTTATGCCTGCTGGCAGCGCTGCAGTCTGTACTATCGCTTAATGGCATTATCTATAAGTCGTTAGGTAAAGCAAAATTAGCTTTTACCGTTACATTGGTAGTAAGTACGGTTTTGGTTATTGCTTTTATAATTGGTATTTATTACAAGGGGCTTAATGGGTTGGTAATTGCTTATTTTATTACATCGCTTAGTTTAATGTTACCCATATATGCCACAGCATTAAAGCTTATAAATACCCGTTTGTACGAGGTATTGGTACACCTTAGGGCACCATTGGCGGGTACGTTATTAATGGCTTTACTGCTGTTGGTAACAAAATATTTTATTACGGTTCCGGTTAATGCCGGTTTCGTTTTTTTGCAG
>CAZRDD010000274.1:6239-7033 GCA_964598675.1 uncultured Parafilimonas sp. | reverse complement strand
TCAATTTTTCTTGCTGGATGGGGATGCAAAGCCATTGCCTAACAAAGGTGTGACAGGCACAGTATTGCTGCAATTTGCAGACGGCACTTCAAAAACCGCAACTCTTTCAGCAATGGGCACAGAGAGTTTTATGGCGGATGATCCAAAGGCTACTACATATTCAAATGCCATAGTAACGTTTAAAGTAAACGGCAAGTCAGTTTCCGCAAAATTTAAAAATAAGCCTGCAAAAGGTACAGATGGGCACAGTCATCACCATTAATTCTTTGGGCGGTGCAGATAAATATTTTATCTGCACCGCTTACTAAAAAAAAACAACATGAAAAGAATAGTTACAACCGTATTTGTTCTTTGCCTTTCAACTGCAATATTTGCTCAAAGTAAAGAAGCAGGTACCGAAAGAGAAGCTATAAAGCAATTTATGTCAAAGGATGATAGTTTACCAGTTTCACCGAAGACTAAAGACGTAGAAGCAGTAAAAGCTGTACTAAAGCAATATAACAGTGCTGTTGAAAAGCTAAATGTTTCCGGCACAGAAAAATTATTTACTGCAGATTCAAAAGTGTATGAATCCGGCGGCAGTGAAGGCAGCTATGCACACTATTTGGAACATCATCTTGCCCCCGAGCTGAAAGAGTTTAAGTCCTTTACTTACAGCGATTACAAGGCAGAAGTTCAGATAGAGGGCAATTATGCTTTTGCTACTGAAACGTACAACTATACCATTATAGTTGCTAAAGATAATAGCGAGGTAAAACGCAAAGGAGTAGCCACATCTGTTTTAAAAAAAATAA
>CAZRDD010000274.1:0-6229 GCA_964598675.1 uncultured Parafilimonas sp. | reverse complement strand
ATGGTGAATGGAAAATTATGATTAGCCACAATTCATCAAGAAAATAATAATCCAAAAAACTGTTTTTATGGAGCATCAGCATCACAGCAACAATCACAACTCAACTGCAGTTTTCACCTGCCCCATGCATCTGGAAATTATGCAAAATCAACCGGGCAGTTGCCCTGTTTGCGGAATGAAACTGATAAAAATAGAGAAGTCTTCAAGTGAAGCTACCTCCCAAAAAAATGACGCACAAAATGCAGATGTTCCCGGCAAACAGCACCTGCTTCAAAAATATACCTGTCCCATGCACCCGCATATCTTAAAAGATGCGCCGGGTAAATGCCCATTATGTGGTATGACTCTGGAACCAGTTGCAAATGCTGCTATGGATGTTCATGGAAAGCACAATAAACATAGCGGGATGATTGCTGAATTCAGGAAACGTTTTTATGTAGTACTGGTACTTACTGTTCCAATTATGCTGTTATCTCAAATGATTCAGCATTGGTTAAATATTCATATCAATTTTACAGGTTCTAAATATGTGTTGCTTGCTTTATCATCAGTTGTTTTCTTTTATGGCGGCTGGCCCTTTTTAAAAGGATTGGTGGATGAAGCCAGAGCAAAGAACCCAGGCATGATGTTTTTGATTGGCTTTGCTATAACCGTTGCTTATGTGTATAGCGTAGCCATTGTGTTAGGTTTGCAGGGCATGGATTTCTTTTGGGAACTGGCAACACTTATTCTCATTATGCTTTTGGGACATTGGATAGAAATGAAATCTGTTGCAGGTGCATCAAGAGAGCTGGAATTGCTGGTACAGTTAATGCCTTCCGAAGCCCATAAAGTAAACGGTGATATGACTTTTGATGTAGAAACAGCCACATTGAAAGAGGGTGATTTGATTTTGATAAAGCCTGGAGAAAAAGTAGCCGCAGACGGAATAATTGTTGATGGAGAAACTTACCTGAATGAAAGTATGCTTACCGGTGAAAGTAAACCGGTACAAAAAGTTAAAGGAGATAAGGTAATTGCAGGGTCAATCAATGGTAATGGGGCTATTAAAGTTACTGTGTCGCATGGCGCAAAGGATTCATATTTATCTCAGGTAATTAAGCTGGTTCAGGATGCACAAAATTCCAAATCAAATACACAACTGCTTGCAGATAAAGCTGCCAAATGGCTAACCGTTATTGCTATTGTTGCTGGTATCTCAACTTTTTTATATTGGTATTTAACGGGCCAATCGCTGGCATTTGCTATGGAAAGAATGGTAACCGTAATAGTAATTTGTTGCCCCCATGCTTTGGGATTGGCAGTACCATTGGTGGTTGCCAAATCAACAGCCCTGGCTGCTAAAAGTGGTTTACTAATAAAGAACAGAACGGCATTTGAAAATGCAAGAAAAATAACTACGATTGTATTTGATAAAACAGGAACATTAACTGTTGGCAAATTTCAGGTAATAAGATATGTAACGCACAATGTAAACTTCACAAAGGAACAGGTACTGCAATATGCTGCTGCACTGGAACAAAATTCAGAGCATCCAATTGCAACGGGAATCACCGCTAAGGCAAAAGAATTAAACCTTAGTTTACCTGAAGTAAAAGGGTTTGAAGCTATTACAGGAAAAGGAATTGCAGGAATTATTGACAGAAAAGATGTGTTAGTGGTTAGCCCTGGATATTTGAAAGAAAAATTTGAATTTCTCTCAAAAGACGATATCGTAAAAGCAGAAGAAACGCATGTATTCGTTTTGGTAGATGATGAAATAGCAGGTTCTATTGCTTTAGCTGATGAAATCCGTCCGGAATCATATGATGCTATAAAAATACTGCATCAAAATAAAATTAAAACCAGTTTACTTACCGGCGATAATGCAACTGTGGCAAAAGGTGTAAGTGAACGATTAGGTATGGATAGTTTTATTGCCGAAGTGTTACCCCATCAAAAATTAGAGAAAATAAAAGACCTGCAAAGCAAAGGTGAGTTTGTGGCTATGACAGGCGATGGTGTAAATGACGCACCTGCTTTGGCTATTGCAGATGTTGGCATTGCCGTTGGCAGCGGTAGCGACATTGCAGCAGAAACTGCGGGCATTGTTTTGGTAAACAGCAATCCAAAAGATATTGTGAATTTAATTTTATTTGGCAAAGCCACCTACCGTAAAATGATTCAGAATTTAATTTGGGCTACAGGCTACAATATAGTTGCATTACCATTAGCGGCAGGTATTTTATATAAGCAGGGTATATTATTAAGCCCCGCTGCTGGCGCTGTGTTAATGACACTGAGCACTGTAATAGTAGCTATTAATGCAATGACTTTAAAAATCAAACAGGGATAAAATAGGTTTATTAAAATACAATGCCTGGAGACATAAAAATATATTATACCAACCTAAAACAGAAAATACTCCCGAACTTTTACATTGGTTCTGGAACGATTATTATTTTGACAAGTATTGTATTTATTTTTGGTTTAACAATTTGGTGGTTGAATCACAATTCTTCTTTGCAGCATATTTGGGAACCCTTTATTTTTGATAAAAAAATACCTGCTTCCTTTTGTGAAAAAATTAGTACCAGTTCCCCTGTACGCCAACCAATCAATACTTTCAGCAATATAGTTTATTTAATTGCCGCAATAGTTATTTTGAAAAGGACTTGGGATGATAAATATAAAGGCATTACGAATGGCCTGCATACCGTTTATTGTTTTCTTTTTGCATTTATTCTTTTTTATGTTTTTTTCGCCAGCGTATTTTACCATGCGTCACTAATAAATATTGCACATAAATTTGACTACTCGGCAGTGTTTTCTTTTTCACTTTTCCCGGTAATGTTTTTTTTACACCGCCAGTGGCTTAGCCGAAACAATAAACTATTGTCACCCAAAAAAAGAAAAACATTCATTATATTTTTTTCGACTTTTCTTGCGGTTAATATTTTACTTACTTTTTTAATACCGAAAGGGAAAGAAAGTATTGCCGTATTAGTAATCATATCCATATTCTTGGCGTTGACTTTTGCAACAGTGATAACCGAACCTGGTAATTCTGGAAAGCATTATCTTATCCTAAGTGTTGTCTCCATTCTGATTGCCTTGCTGTGGTTTGAATTTGATAAAAATAAAATTTTATGCAATCCTGACAGTTATTTTCAGCCACATAGCTTATGGAATTTATTCATAGGATTTTCAGCATTTTATTTCTACTTGTATATGCGTCGTGAACACCAATCAGCAGCCTTAATTAATAATGACATAATAAAATATGCAACATGAATAATACTAAATCACAAATGATACAACGAATATCTAATACCACTATAAATTAATTTGTCATGGACATACATACGGAACTTACACTATTGCCCCGTTTGCTGATTGCCACTGTATTGGGCGGTATCATTGGGTTTGAACGTGAAGTTCATGGAAGACCAGCAGGTATCAGAACGTATGCCGCTGTTTCTTTGGGTGCAGCTATGTTTACTATAATAAATGCACATGTACCCAACCTGTCCGACCATACAAGAATCGTTTCAAATATTGTGAGTGGCATTGGCTTTTTAGGTGCTGGAATTATTTTTAGAGATGCCGGTAATGGCTTAATAACCGGGCTTACAACTGCTGCTACCCTATGGGCTACCGCCGCAGTAGGCGTGGCTACTGGTTTTGGAATGTATATTATCAGTATAGCCAGCACAGTAACCCTTTTTCTATTATTATATCTGAACAATGCTTCTTTCATTAAACGGCTTAAAAGTAAGAGTAAACCATTTAAATAGTTTGTGGCAATGATGAGGCGGAAGTAAAGACAGAATTGACAAACACGATTCATTAAAGAGACAATATTGTAACCATCTTAAAATAAGAAATTATGAAAAATAAAATCATCATTCTGTTAATGTTGCTGTTGTTTACAGCAGCCGGGTGCAGCACCGCTTATAATCTTACCTACGCTGACTACGATAAAAATATTGATTTTGCCAGGTACAAAACATTTTCCTGGATTCCACACCAGGATAATGACAATACACCTTACCATAACCAGATTATTTTTAATAATGCTATCAATTATTTTTCGCATGAACTGGCAGCGAGGGGCATGACGGTAGATAATGACAACCCTGATTTATTGATGGAACTAAAAGTAACGGAAAGTAAAAAAAGCAGAACAGAACAGGTTCGCTCAACTGTTCCAACCTATAATTATAACAATTCTTTCCAGTACCGGGCTATTTCACCCCGCAATCCTTATTACAATGTTAACCCACGGGCATATTACTATAACACGCCGTTAAATTACAATTATAATAGTTATACCTACGGCTACACTACCAAAACAGTGGAATACACCCGTGGAGCCATCACACTAAATGTAATAGACAGGAAACAAAATAGATTTATTTATACTGCAACGGTAGAGGCCGATTTATATGACCCTTCTACTTTGCAGAATGAACTGCATCCGGCAGTGCATACTCTTTTGGAAGATTATCCGGTAAAACCTCCTTCAAAAAAAAGAAAATGAGAATACCAGGTAATAAAGATTTACTAGTAACCGGCTTTTGTACACTCAAGATGAGTTTGAAAATAAAATAAACAAAGTATTATGCTCAATAAAATAATTCAGTTCTCATTACGTAACCGTTTGTTTGTAGTTGCCTTTGCAGCCCTGCTGATGGTATATGGCGTTATTACGCTTATTAATTTGCCGGTAGATGTATTGCCCGACTTAAACCGTCCGAGGGTAACTATTTTTTTAGAAGCCAATGGTATGGCTCCTGAAGAAATTGAGGCACAGGTAACATTACCGGTTGAAACATCTTTAAATGGTGCACCTGGTGTAGAAGTAGTCCGTTCAGTTGCCAGTCCGGGTTTGGGGCTTGTGTTTGTAGAGTTTGACTGGAGTACGGATGTGTACCGTGCCCGCCAGCTAACTGCCGAAAAATTACAAACAGTTCAGTTGCCTAATAAAATAGTTCCGGTAATGGGACCCATTAGTTCCGTAATGGGGCAATTTATGATGGTGGCTGTTACCGGTGATTCTACATCACCTGCCGACATACGAACATTAAGTGATTTTACGATACGAAGAAGGTTGATGAGCATTAAGGGTGTAAGCCAGGTAATACCAATCGGTGGTGAGCGGATGCAATACCAGGTATTAATATCTCCTGAAAAAATGCGGCAATACAATGTTTCTATCAACGAAATAGATAATGCTTTACAGGCAACAAACAGTAATACAACCGGTGGATTTGTCGATAATAAAGGAAGCGAAGTATTAGTGAGAAATATTGCCAGGGCTAATTCTTTAGAAGATTTGGCAAGCACGGTAATCAGTAATAAAAACAGTACTCCTGTTTTATTAAAACAAGTTGCAGAATTAAAATTTGGCGGCCCCATTAAAAGAGGCGATGGCTCACTCAATGGAAAACCGGCCGTAATCCTTAGTATTGAAAAACAGCCGGGTGCCAATACAGTCACATTAACTGCAGAAATTATTAAAGCTTTAGACGATATAAAAAAATCAGTACCGAAGGATGTAAAAATTAATACCGATGTGTTTCAACAAAAACACTTTATTGAAAACTCTCTTACCAATGTTGAGGAAGCTTTGAGGGATGGTTTTATTCTGGTAGTTATTATCCTTTTTTTGTTTTTACTGAATTTCCGGACTACAATTATAACCCTTACAGCGATTCCCTTGTCATTAATAATTACCGCCATTATTTTCAAAATGTTTGGTATTTCAATTAATACGTTAACGCTGGGTGGTCTGGCTATTGCCATTGGCGAACTGGTGGACGATGCCATCGTGGATGTTGAAAACGTTTTTCGCAGGTTAAAGGAAAACTGGGCCCTCCCTGAACCAAGACCCTTATCAAAAGTAATTTATGAAGCCAGTAGTGAAGTGAGGAATTCAATAGTGTACGCCACTATTATTGTTGTGTTGGTTTTTCTGCCATTATTCTATATGCAGGGAATAGAAGGAAAAATATTTGCACCACTTGGTATTGCATATATAACTTCTATCATCGCTTCCCTTGCAGTTTCCCTAACGGTAACACCGGCCCTGTGTAGTTATTTATTGGGGAAAAAGAAATATTTAAACCACGTAAACCTTGCGTTCTGGAAAAAGAAAAAAGAATATACTGAACACCAGATTTTAGACCATGCTCCTGCCAGTGATGTGGAGGCTGCCATGCTTGCCTCATCTCATGACGACAGTTCG
>CAZRDD010000273.1:0-7045 GCA_964598675.1 uncultured Parafilimonas sp. | reverse complement strand
TCCGGCGGAGAAACCAGTATGACATCCTATTACGTTACCCGTTTTTTTGGGCTAAAGCACTTCAGCCAAATTTATACATCCATTGGCCTTATCAATACTTTTACCGTTGGGTTTTCACCAGTACTTATTGGTGGCCTGTACGATTGGCAACATTCATACCAATGGGGGTTAATAACCATGGAAGCCGCTTTACTGCTTGCAGTTGTTTTTTATGCCTTGCTGGGGCCATACAGGTTCCAGGCCAAAAAAGCAGCTTAAAAACCAACGGCCTTGCCCTGTAAATAGCCGGTGTTGCCACTGTTGTAAAGGTTAACAACGGTTTCTGCCTGCTGGGGCTGTAAAAACTGGCTTAGTATAGCATTAAACTCTGCCGGGCGCTCCAGCATGGGTACGTGGCCGCAACGTTCTATCCAGTGCAGCGTTGCTCCTTTAATCAGCCTTTTAAACTCCCATGCTGTTTGTGGTGGTGTTATGGTATCATCCTGCCCCCATATAAGGCAGCACCTGGTATTAATTTGGGGTAAATGCTTTTGCAGGTTACTGCGAATGGCCGATTTTGCCAACGATAGTATCTGTATGGCTTTACGGCTGTTTACAATACTAAATATTTCATCCACCAGCGCTTTTGAGGCCACCGAAGCATCGTAAAAAGTAGCCTCTGTTTTAGCTTTTATATAATCATAATCTTTCCGGCGGGGAAAACTATCCCCCATACCGTTTTCAAAAAGGCCCGAGCTGCCGCTAAGGGTTAGCGATGCCACTTTTTCGGGTTGTTGCAGGGTATACAGCAAGGCAATATGCCCGCCCATTGAATTGCCCAGCAGGTGAAACCTTTTAAGGCCAAGGCCATCAACCAGGTTCTTAACAAAGTCGGTTAGGGTATAAATGCTAACAGTAAGGCCAGCATCGTAAAACGGAAATATGGGTACAATAACCCTGTGGGTTTGTTTAAGATGCTGTATCAGCGGCTCAAAATTTTTAACAGACCCAAAAAGGCCATATAAAAGTACAATTGGTTCACCCTGCCCATATTCCTGGTAGCTGGCTTTGTTTGTCTTGTCTTTAATTTGTTGCATCGTAAAAGTTTTACATGCCAGCGCTGTTACCGCCTGCTATTTTAATAATCGGTCTACTTCGGTGTTAAATTCATTTTTAAAATCCTCGTAATACTTTCCGGTGGCGGGGCCACTATAACCGGTATGTATTTTATCTACCTTGCCATCTTTACCAATAAAAATGGTGGTGGGGAACGACAGGAAGGTGTTTAGTGATGGCAGGGAGGCCGCCACTACCTGCTTATCGGCCACGCCGCCCAGTACCTGGGTGTACTGCACATCAAACCGCTGCCTGAAGCGGCTAAACACTTTTTTTACAAAAGCGGCATCTGTTTGCCTTTCGTAGTGTATGGAAACAATTTCAACACCCCTTGCTTTATTGGCTTTATACCAGGGGGCTAAAAAAGATGCTTCATCCACGCAATTGGGGCACCAGGTACCTGTAATGGTAACAATAACTACTTTGTTTTTAAATTTGGCATCCTGCAGCGTTACGGTATTGCCATTTACATCGGGAAACGAAAACCCAAACGAGTTGTACCCCTGTTTAAGAAACGTAAGTGAATAAGGGTTGGGCAATGCAGCCTCCTCATTTAAGGTGCCTGTAAAGTTTTGGCTGCCGCGGGCCCCAACAATTTCGCCGGTTAGCTGCCCCTCTTTGGTAAAACTGCCCTTGTAGTAACCGGGTATGGAGCCGATAAAAGAAGACAGGTAAAAGTTGTTGCCTTCCACAATGCCTTCCAGGTAGCGGGAGTCGCCGGTAATGCGCAAAAAGGTGCCGCGCAGTTTATTACCCTCCTGTTTAAACAGCCCTACAGCCTTTTCTTCCTTGCCGTTGGCAGCGGTAAGCACAATATCATACGTGCCGGTAATATCGCCCGCAGGGGCTGTACCAGCTTCTTTAAAACGGTATTTTTCACCAGCCTGCGCCTTAATGGGTAAGGCAAACCCGCTTTTATCCTGCCGGCGCAATACACCTGCCAGGGTTTTGCCATCTATACCAAATGCAAGTTCGTTATCAAACGCATCAAGCGCAATAAACAGCGAGTCGCCGGTTTGCGTTACAGGACCGCCGTAAAACCTTTCTTCAGCATTTAAAAAATAGGCCTCCAGCCCACCGCTTTTTGTTTTAGCAATCTCAAAATTAATGGGTACTTCCACCCCCGGTTTTATCTCAAAAACACCGCGCCAGCTACCCGCCGCTGCAAAACCCGCCGAGGGCTTCACCTGGGCTGGTGCCTGCCCTTTGTGCAGGGCTATGTTATACTCATTGGCTGCCGAAAGCTTTACCTCAACGGGCTGAAATTCGTTTCTGCTGAAAACCAATACAGAATCGTTGCCCGAAACTTCGATGTAATATACCCCATCCGGCTGCGAGCCAGATACTTTTGCCGTACCTTTTACCAACACTGTTACCCCATCCAGCGGTGCCGCTTCGTCGTAAGATGTAACAAGGCCCGTTATTACCCGCGTGCTGCTTTGTGCATAAATGCCTGCGGGGGCCAGCAGTAAAAACGAAATAATAAGGCTGATATTCCGAATCATATTTGTGGATTAATTATTAGTCTATTAAATTTGTAGACAAAAGTAATGCAACAACCCAATACCATAAATTAAATTTAGAAAACTGCTAAAAATGATTAAACCCATTGTGTATGGCAAGAATATTACCGGTTGATGATACCAGCCTGCAACCACTGGTAAAGGAGGCGTTTGAAAAACATGTGCAGCAGTACCACGGGCGCATAACCAACATGAAGGCAAGCCTGGGCCACAGCCTGCTGGCTTTTGAAGTGTACATGCAATGGTACCCGTTGTACAAAGCCGTTGAGGTAATTACAGGCAACAGGCTGGCATGGCTGTATGCGTATGCCATTTCATACGCATCGGACTGCCCCCTGTGCTCTACTTTTTTTCGTAAAATTATTATTGATGCTGGTGAAAAGCCCGAAAGCCTGGTAGTAACTGAAACAGAACAAAAGCTTATTGATTTTGGCAGCAGCATTGCTAAAAACAAAGGGCATATTACCGATGAATTATACAATGCCGTTGCTGATTATTATACCACGGAGGAACTGGTGGTGCTGATTGCTTTTGCAGGTCAGATGATTGCCACCAACATTTTTAACAATGTTATTGAAACAAATATTGATGATTATTTAACCCCTTATTTACCACCCGCAAATTAAACCACCATGGCTAACGGATTAAAAGATAAAGTAGCCTTTATAACCGGTGCTGCGCATGGCCAGGGCCGGGCTACAGCATTGGCATTGGCTAAGGAAGGCGTGCATATTGTTGCTTTTGATATAGCGCAAACACTAAGCTACCCGGGCTATGCCCTGGGTACCGCAACTGACCTGCAAACCCTAAAGGATGAAATTACTGCACTGGGTGTTAAAGCACTGGCTTTTACCGGCGATGTGCGGGTGGATGAGGATATTGTTAAAGCCGTAAACGGTGCCAAAGAGGCACTGGGGCATATTGATATATTGTTTAACAATGCCGGTATTTGTGCCTATGGCAGCGCCCATGAGTTGACCGAGCATGAATGGGATACGATGCTTGATATAAACTTAAAAGGTGCATGGCTGGTGGCACGGCGCATTATACCCCTGCTGATTGAGCAGAAGCATGGCGTAATCATCAACAACTCATCCATAGCGGGGCTGCGGGGCATGAACCGGCTTAGCCACTATGCGGCTTCAAAATGGGGGCTGACGGGCCTTACAAAATCGTGGGCTATTGAACTGGCACCCTATAACATCCGCGTTATATCCATACACCCCACTGGCGTTAACACGCCTATGAACGATGGCCTTGCCTTTCTTGAGGGCCTTACCGCCAAACAGGTGGCTGAACGCAGCGCAGGCAATCTTATTGATGTTCCCTGGGTTGAACCGGGCGATGTGGCTGATGCAGTGGTTTTCCTTGCATCGGATAAATCAAGGTTTGTTACAGGCTCGCAGTTTGTGCTGGATGCAGGCTTGTTAACAAGGTAGGGGGATTGCTACAGGCTGGCAACCATCCGCCTGTTAATACAGGCGTAAAGCTGTTAACCATCAGCCTCAACCACCAGCACAAAAGCTTTACAGCATAAACGCCTGCCCTGTTAATAACATTGCCTTTACACAGCAGCATCAATTAACAGGGCAGGCGTTATTTTGTACAATCATTACGGGTGAAGAATAATACTGCCGGTAGTTTTGCGCGATTCCAGGTCGGCATGCGCTGTTGCGGCATCAGCCAATGCATACGTTGCTGGCTGTTGCACTTTTAATACGCCTTTACGCAACAGGCCGAATATTTCAGTAACAGCGTTAGCAACAGTTTGCTTATCTGCCAGGTATTTGTTAAGTTCGGCACGTACAAAGTTTATATTCTTTTGCGTAAGCAGCTCTTCTTCTACAACTGGCAAGCCAGAGGGCCATCCATACAATACCGCGCTGCCGCCAGGCTTAACCAATGCAAGGGATTTTTGAAAAGTAGCTTCCCCAACACCATCGTACACAACATCCAGCCCTTTTCCTCCTGTTACCTCGTTAACCTTTTCGGCAAAATCTTCTGCCTGTAAATTAACTACATGGGTAAAGCCACGTTGTAAAGCCTGCTCCTTTTTTACAGCGCTGCCAACGGTGCCTATAACGGTGGCCCCTAAAAACCTTGCCCAATCACTCAATACCGTACCTACACCGCCTGCCATAGCATGTATTAAAACAGTTTGGCCAGCTTTAACCGCGTGGCTTTGTTTAAGCAGCATGTGTGCGGTAAGCCCTTTAATCATAATTGCTGCCGCTTGGTTGTAAGTTATATCGTCTGGCAGCCTTATTAATTCACTGGCATTCAGCAACCTTCTTTCAGCATAAGCACCAGGCGAAAAATAGTAGGCAACACGGTTGCCAGCAGCAAACGCTGTAACACCGGCACCAGTATGCTCAACAACACCTGCCGCCTCTAAACCTACAGGCGCGGGGTATGCAGGCATGGGGAAGGTACCGTTTCTAAAAAAAACATCTACATAATTAACCCCTATTGCTTGTTGCTTTATTAATACCTGCCCTTCCCCAGGCGGTTGTAACGTTATAGTTTCATATTTTAACACACCGGGTGCACCAGGCTGTTGTATAGTAACAACGCCGCTTTGATGAATGATACTCATTTACTAAATTTTTTTTGATCGTTAATTTTTTTACATCTAACAGGCTGTAAAACTAATCTGCGTAGCTTTGATAATGATGGGGCTTCCCTTTAGGGAAGTACTAACCTGTAAGAAAGTATATACATATTTACCAATGGGAGAAAAATTAACGGACGGCAAAATTTCTGCTGAGTGCAAACAACATTTCAGGGCGTTTAATGATGCGCGTGATGTTATGAGCGGAAAATGGAAAGTGATGATTATTGCCTGCCTTGCAAGTGGCAAAAAGCGGTATCTTGAACTGCAGCGCATTGTTGATGGCATAGGCAGTAAAATGCTATCGAAGGAATTGCAGGAGCTTGAAATAAATGGGCTTATTACACGCAGTGTAATGAATACAAAACCCGTTACCGTGGAATATGAACTGACAGAATATGCAAAAACACTAAAACCTGTTATTGATGCAATAGCCACATGGGGCAAGCAACACAGGGAAAAAATAATGAAACCAATACCCAAAAAATAACATAACACAGGGCATGCGCCAACATTTTTTTACGCATGTAGTTACCGCCCGTAAAGCCCCGTGCCTGTTGAACAACAGCATGCAGCAATGGATACAAATTATAGTTTTTGTTGTTGCAGGCAATCTAATATAACCATTTGTTGCTGCCCGGTAATTTTGCCAATGCCCTACTGTTAAAAGCAAATATAAAATTTATAGCCGCGCTGTTTATCAATGCATTAAAGTAGCCCCATCCCAATGTTCAACAGCTTTTCCATCTGTAAAGCGCCATTGGTCAAACCATGTAGTGGTATATGCCTTGCCAGTAGTTGTATTCTTTTCTTCCTTTACATAAGCCACTACCACCAAATCGCCCTCAGCTACTACCGATACAACTTTTGATGCCATTTTTGCAGGTATGGGTACCGGTTTTACTTTTAATATTTCTGTAAAAAACTTTACTACAGCCGCTCTGCCGTTTGCTGCATTGGGGTTATGCTGTATGTATCCTTCGGCAATATATTTGTCTGCAAGTTCCCAATGCCCGCTCTCCAATAAATCCTTAACTATGTGGTAAGCAGCCTGTTTATTTTTATTAAGCTTTGCAACAGGGCTTGTAAAAAGCGCATCAGGGTTTGGGGCTGCCACTACGGCATCCTGCGCGTTGCCATTAGTATAACAAAGCGCCATTAATAAGGTAATAGCTGTGCTGGAGGCAATTTTTTTTATCAGTTTCATCTGTAACTGTTTTGTTGTATTTTATAATAGGTGCCGCTATACAATAATAAACATAATACCGCAATGTTTCGCAGCAATATTTGCAACACCGTAACCGTTGGTACCAGTTTGTGTAAACAAATATATATGGGAAAAAAATACCAAAAAATAAAAGTCTATAAAATTAGTAGACTTTTATTTGGAATTTAAATTATTTGATTTTACTTTTATCATGCCGCAAATAATTACAGATGCAATATTGCATACACAAGTAATTTTAGCGCCGCCAATACAAAAGCTATGCATTATACAAATGTTAGTATTAATTATTGCTACAACAAGGTGCGATGTAAGGCCCTTACAAACGCAAACAGCATTTCTGTTGCCGGTTAAGCGTTAAAACAAACCTCCAATTTATTTATTCATTAAACGCTGTTGTATTAACAGCTCTTTTATTCTTCCCAATGCAAATTAAGCAGCACAAGGGGAGGAGATGAAAGATGCATGCAACATAGGTAACAGCATTTTGCAGGCACAGCATTATAATGCTGCAGCAGCCCCTATGTTTTTAACATTGCACATACAAGCCTTATCACACCGCAGGGTTGTAATGGCCTTGCGGTTGATAAG
>CAZRDD010000272.1:286-7049 GCA_964598675.1 uncultured Parafilimonas sp. | reverse complement strand
AGAGGCTGTTATAGTTTAAAACCTCTCTTGGCACATCGTTTATGCCATAGTTGTAGTTATAGCTTATGTTAAGGCTGCTTTTTTCTGCCAGTGGCTCGCTGTAGCTAATGGTTGAGCCCAGCCGGGTGGTTTTATTGGTATTGTATTGTAACTGGTTAATTAACAATGCGTAAGCGCTGCTGTCTGCTGGGTAAAAGTTGTTGTTTGATATATTGTAAAGCTGTGCTTTATTAGTGTTTACATTATTGTTTATGTTTATAAACAGGTTACGCCTGCTGGTTCCAAAGCGATGGTTGTAACTTACCTGGCCATTAAGGTTTGGGGTAGTGGTGTGGTTGGTATTTACCCTGTTGCCCTCGTTAATTTTAGTATTATCGGGCATGGCAGTGTTAAACCCTGCGGCTGCATTATAATCGTATATGTTATACCCTGCCCCCTCGTTAAAGCGTACAAACGTCAGCGTATCTGGCCGGTACTCAAAATACAAACCTGTATATATATTGTTGCTTAGGGCTGTGCTGCTGTTTTTTTCGTTGTAGTAAGTGGAAGAATCTGTAAATATGTTTTGCCGGGTAATGGCTTGTTGCTTAATGTTTTTGTTACGCTCGTAACCTGCCCAGGCGCTAAAGTCAAAATCTTTTCCGTATTTATCGGCGTAGTTTAGTTTAACCTGTTTGTTATCGGTGGTGCCGTTCCAGTTGTTGTAAGAGGCATCATCGCTGCCGCTGTTATTATTATCGTTACGGCCAGTATTGTTGGCACCAGCAATCAGCGATATTTTTTTATCATTGTTAAAAAAGTTGGTGTTTGTTTTTGCTTCATAGCGGCCCTCGGTGCCGCCGCCTAAGTAGTCCTTGCCAAAAATACCCCTGCGCCGGTTCTTTTTTAGGGTGATGTTAATAATCTTTTCCCTTACCCCGTCTTCCACCTTGGTGGCAAGGGCCTGGTCACTTCTCTTGTCGATTATTTGTATTTTATCAATTACATCTGCAGGAAAGTTTTGGGTAACCGACTTTATATCTGTACCAAAAAAGGGTTTTCCATCAACATAAATTTGTGTAACTGTTTCGCCCTGGGCTTTTACGGCCCCGTTTTTGTCAACCTCAACCCCTGGCATTTTTTTAAACACATCTTCCACTGTGCCATTTTTTCTAACCTTGTAGGCCGAGGCGCTAAATTCGGAAGTGTCGTTTTTTATAACCACTACAGCTCTTTTAGAAACAATTGTTACAGAGGTTAGTGCATCGTACGATGGCAGCAACAACACAGAATCAATTTTTTGTGTACCCGAACGCTGTAAAGCCACCGCCCTGTTAAAGGTTTTATAGCTGAGTGACGAAACTTGTAGTATATAGGTGCCTGCTTCAAGGCCGTTAAAGGTAAAATTGCCTGCACTGTCTGCCAGTCCGCTGCGTTTAATGGCTGAGTCTTTGCCAAGCAGGGTTACTGCAGCCAGCGGCAGAGCTTCCTTTGTTGCAGAAGAAAAAACCCTGCCAGTTATTTTGCTGTTTTGTGTTTGTGCCCTTGCGCTATTAACGATAAACAATGGTAATGCAAAAGCAAGCAGCAATATGGTGCTTTTTTTCATGTATGCAAATTAATGCAGCTTTTTGTGAGGGGAGATGTGTTTTGCCGAACAAAATAGCCAATTCGCCTTATGTAACTATATGTTAGCAAAAAAAAGCCGCATAAACATGCATGCAAAAGCGGCTGCAATTTTGCAGCCGCTTTATAAATAATGTAGTTATTGACCTAATAATCGGAGTAATCTGTTGGGCGCAACAGGGTTATAACTGCTTTAGAAACATTATGCTGATATTCTGGTTTTGCTACCAGCACTTTCCAATAAGCATCGTCGCCAAATGCTTTCCAATGCTCATCCCTGTCGGCCTTATTGTTAAAAGTGGTCATATACATAAGGTTGGGCATGGTGCTGCCTGCAATTACTTCTGAATAAAAAACAGCGTTGAACCCCAGCCTTTTAAACAGGCCTACTTCATCGCCTTTGTTAAACATCTGCACTTTGTTTTTATAAAGTTTTTCAGTGGGGCCTTCGTAGCTGCGCAGTTCATAAACGCGGTCTGCTTTAGCTGCAGTAAGTTGCGGGGCCGTTGGCACTGGTGCCAGTTCAAATGCTTTTAGCAGTATTGTTTCAATGCGCTTGTAAGGTATATTGGTGTAGGCTGCATCAATATATTCTTTGCCATCGGCCTGGTATTGTGCATCTTTTTCAAGTTTGCCATCCAGTTCTTCATATTGTTTCCAGGTGCTGAAGGGTACAAAAACATATACAACCTGTTCAGTATCTTTCTCAATGGGTTTAAATACCCCGGCGCTTGGTATGCCCGCGCGGTGCAGTGCGGGCAGGTAGGCGTTTTGCAGGTATGCATCCAGTTTGGTTTCCTGTTCGGTTGTTTTAAGGTGATAAACTTTTATTTGGTAATAATAGCGCGCATCTTTTTTACTGTAAGCACTTGTTGCTGTGCTTATTAATACCAGCGCTAATAAAAACTGAATGGTACGCATTTGCATTGTGTAGCTTTTCTTCATGGCCTGCTGTTGATTTTTACGGGTATTATTATTGTAAAGCAATATATAAACTTAACTTTTTTGGCAAGGTGTGCTGCTTTTTTGTTGCGAGCAATGTTGTTTAGTACATTCTTCCTTTTTTATAGTTTTTAATAAACATTTTCACATTAAACTATGCTGTTTTTACCGAAAACAAGCAAAATATGTATAGTTTAGTAGCCAAAGCCAGTAAAAGTTTTGCAAAGCAAACGTTTATTATTGAATGATTGAGATAACTTAGCGCTTTAAAGGTAACTCATAAATAAATTAGCTATGGCTGAAAGAAAATTAAGTTCAACCAACTACCGTAACCAGGCATTTCTTGAGGAGAAATGCACGCTTAACGAGTTGCTTGACCTGGTGAGCAAAAGGTGGGTTTGTGAAGTGCTTTTTTGCATTGAGGAAGGCAACAGCAGGTTTAAAGCAATTAAGGAAAGCCTTACATACATAAGCGATACCATTTTGGCCGACAGGCTTAAACTGCTTGAAAAATATGGTTTTATTGTAAGGGCATATTATGAGGAAGTACCCCCCAGGGTGGAATACTCAATTACTGAAAAAGGTGTTGAACTGTCTGAACTGCTGGATAATATGTGCAAGTTTAGCGAGACTGTGCAGGGTTTTGCCGGTGCTTGTGCCGTTGAAGAAAAATAATGCTTATCCCACTAAAGGGCCATAAAATCACCGGGGGCAACAGCATGGCTGTTGCCCCCGGTGATTTTATAATACCAGGTTGCCTTTGTTTTTTATATGTTCGTTGGTTAGTTCGGCCACCATTTGTACACCGGGTATGTTTTTTATAAACTGTATTATTTGCCTGCAGCGTTCATCATCAACGGTATCGCCTTTCAGCAGCCATAAAAAATCAATGTGCCTGAACTCCGGCAGCAAAAACTCCCCATCATAGTGGTTGTGATAAATATACTGGTTTAATATAGTGCCTGGTTCTTTATAATGATATACCTGAAAATAGTATTTACGGCCCTTTTTCATTAATTCAATCTCGTTGCCTGCATCCAGCCTGAAGTTGTAACCCAGCGTATTGTTAACCTGCCAGCAAAAACGGTGGTTTTTGGCAGATACTACAATGCCCATAAGCCTTGTATCGGCAAAAAACTCATCTGTTATATCGTCAATATCAAGCGTAAGCTTTTTCAAGTCGTTAAAATTGTACGTCAAAAGTTTTCTCCGTGTCCCCCCTTTTAATACGCAAAACTGTTTTATCTCCCTTCTTAAAATGTTGCAGGGCAGTCATATAGGTGGTTACATCCACAAACTTAAATTCGCCAAGCTGTAGCAACACATCGCCAGCGGCAAGGCCAAGCCTTTCGGCAAGTTTGCCCTTGCTAACCCCGTCAATACGCATACCTGTGCCGGTAAACCCGTAGTCGGGTATTACCCCTAATGTTACAGGTAACGCCATGTTGCGTGCTTCGGCATCCCTGGTTTTGGTAAAGGCAAGTTTGCCCTGGCTGTTGGTGGCATCAATAACACGGTTAATGTATTTTACTATTTTTAATATGCCGGTGTAGTTTATTTTATCCCAATCATCGGTGGCTTTGTGGTAATCGCTGTGGCTGTTGGTAAAAAAGAACAGTACTGGTATTTCTTTACGGTAAAACGATGCATGGTCGCTGGGGCCGCTGCCACTGCTGTCCAACTTAACCACCAGGCCGGTATCGGTAGTGTTGGTAAAAACACTGCCCCAAACCGGCGATGTGCCATAGCCGCCAATGGTAAGTTTGCGGGCCGAATCGTAGCGCCCAATCATATCCATATTAATCATATAGTTGGGTACAATGTTCATTGAGGGGTGGTCCAGCCAGTATTTACTTCCGAACAGGCCCAGTTCCTCTCCCGAAAAAGCAATAAACAGGTAATTATTATTATGCGCGGTAGTGGTTTGCAGTATGCGGCCAAGCTCCAGCAGGGCAGAGGTGCCACTGGCGTTATCGTCGGCCCCATTATGTACCTGGCCCGCCCCGTCAAGGCTGTTGCCATCCTCGCCATAGCCCAGGTGGTCAAAATGCGCCCCGATAATTACCGTGGTAGGTGCGTTAAAGTTTAAATAACCCACAACGTTTCTTGCCTTTCTTTTTTTAGGGGTTATGTTTACCTGTAGCTTCAACGTGTAAGTGGCCGTAGCATCCGAGAAGTATTTTTTAAGCCCGTCTGCAGTTATATAAATAACGGGGATGGCCTGTGCGGCAGCGGTATCGTTTTTGTTAAACTGAATATTATCAGTCGCTGGCGATTGGTTTATCACTATCAGTGCAGTAGCCCCTTTTTCTTTAGCACGTTTTGCCTGTAGTTTTATGGCATCGCCAATATCAAAATGTGGGTTACTTTTATTGTCTTCCAGTACATCTTTTACATCAAAAAACCAAGGCTCGCTTTTTTCGCCCAGGTCAAGCGATGCTGCTCCTGCCGCCTCGCCATTGGCAGAATATGCAAGCGGGTAATAATCTTTTTTAAGTTCCAGTAATTTTCCGTTTACCGTAAAGCTGTTTTTATCTTCTGCAAACTGCTTGCCTTCATCAATATCAAACTCCTGTATGTAACCATTGGTGCCCCTGGGCAGCAGGCCATCTTTTTTAAACTGGTCGCTTATGTACTGCATGGCCAGCAGTTCGCCGTTGGTGCCGGTGCGCCTGCCTTCCAGTTTGTCATCGGCCAGGTACATTTCATGGTCTTTAAGGTTGGTAAGCGTTATTTTGTCAGCTTTTTCCTGCGCTTTCCGTTCCTTTTTTGTTTGGGCTGTTGCCAATACCGGTACCAGCAGTGCAATAAAAAATAATTGCTTCATACAGTTTTTGTATCAGGTTTTGTATTGCAAATGTAATACCATATAATCATCCCGCTTAATTACTTATGACGTAAATCATCCCCCGTTTTTTTTACCGGCGTTATCTTCGGCGCGTTTAAAGGGTTGTTTTACAGTTTCAGGGTTTCCCAATCTCGTAATGCAACCTCATTGTGTAACCGTAGCTTTGCAGCCTTAATTTAATATTTGCCAGTTTCTAACGTTAATATAGCTTTAGTAGGTAACCCCAACAGTGGTAAAACTTCTTTGTTTAATGCCCTTACAGGCCTTAACCAAAAAGTGGGCAATTTTCCGGGGGTTACGGTTGATAAAAAAACAGGCCATTGCCCTTTGGATGAACGGCTGGACAGTTTAATTATTGACCTGCCCGGTACTTACAGTCTGTACCCCCGTCGTGCCGATGAATGGGTAGCCTACAAAGTAATGATGGGTGCCGATGACGAAGTAAAGCCCGAAGTGGTTTTGCTGGTGGCCGATGCCAGTAACCTAAAGCGCAACCTGCTGTTCTGCAGCCAGGTGATAGATTTAAAATACCCCGTGGTAATAGCCCTTACCATGATGGATATTGCCGCCAAAAAAGATATTGAAATTGATATTGAGGGTATTGAAAGGGAGTTGGGTGTACCCGTAGTGGCTGTTAACCCACGCAAAAACAAAGGGTTGGCACAGCTTAAAAAAGTGCTTGCACAAACCGCCCGCCAGCAAAATGTGGTGGCCGCAAGAGATTTTATACCTAATAAAGAGTTGGCCGTTGCTGCAATAGATAAGGTTAAAAATATTTACCCCAAGCTAAGCGATTATGCTGCGGTGCATTACCTTATAAACCACGAAAGTTTTCCCCTGCCTGCAAAAGAGCAGCATGCTATTGAGCAGGCGGAAATAGATACGGCCTTCAACCCCACCAAAACGCAGGCCGAGGAAATTATGCAGCGGTACACGCGCATAAGGCAGATAATGAAAAAGAACGTGGTGGAGCCCGACCCCCTGCAACGGAAACTGTTTACAGAAAAGCTTGATAATATATTACTGCACCGCGTTTGGGGATACCTCACATTGTTGTTCGTGCTTTTTCTGTTGTTCCAGAGTATTTTTTGGCTGGCGCAATACCCCATGAATGCTATTGACTGGAGTTTCTCGCAACTGCGTACCTGGCTGGGCGGCTTTTTGCCCACCGCCTGGTGGAGCAACCTGCTGGTAAACGGGCTGCTGGCAGGCATGAACGGAATACTGGTGTTTGTGCCACAGATTATGATATTGTTCGGGTTGATAACCGTGCTGGAAGACTCCGGCTACCTGGCGCGCAGCAGCTTTTTAAGCGATAAGCTTATGCGTAAGATGGGCCTTAATGGCAAAAGTGTAATGCCTATGATA
>CAZRDD010000272.1:0-276 GCA_964598675.1 uncultured Parafilimonas sp. | reverse complement strand
GCCTGTGCTGTGCCTGCCATAATGAGCGCCCGTAATATTGAAAATAAAAAGGAGCGCCTGTTAACCATAATGGTAACACCGCTAATGGGTTGCAGCGCAAGGTGACCGGTTTATACCATATTGATTGGGCTGGTGGTGCCTGCAAAATATTATCTCGGCTTTTTAAGCTTACAGGGATTGGTAGTGATGGGGCTTTAGGTGCTCGGGCTGGTAATGGTCTTGACCGTTAGCTATGTATTAAAGTTTCTGGTTAAAATAAAGGAGAAAAGCTTTTTT
>CAZRDD010000271.1:0-7071 GCA_964598675.1 uncultured Parafilimonas sp. | reverse complement strand
TGTGCCGGTCACACCTTTGTTAGGCAATGGCTTTGCATCCCCATCCAGCAAGCAAAATTGCCGCATCCCAGTTCTTATAAGTACTTCAGCATGGTTAGGTTCAGCTTCCTGTACTGTGCCGCCATGCGGGCCTTTACCAATTACGCCCACATTGTGTGGGTTTTTTTGTGCATAGGTTGTTCCTATACCAGTGAGCAGCATTAAAAATGCCGAAATGATTGTTTTTACTTTTACTGTTTTCATTTTATTTGATTTTTGAATTAATGATTAGTGTTTAATTTGTTTCATATTTGTCATCGTATCATGCTTCATGTCATTCATATTAGCGGCCGTACCTTCAGCAACATTCATCACAAAATCACTTGTATATACTTTCCCTTTGCTCTGGAACTGAATCCATCCACGGTAAACACCGGGCTTGTCAAATGTGGTATGTAAATCAAACTTGCCGCTTTCCACACTTGGGTGTACATGTAAATATTTTTTACCGGCAAGGCTTACTACTACCATGTGAGCTTTTGCACCCAGGTAATCTTCCAGTGTATTTACGTCCACTTCTTTACCATTCAGCATCATTGCTCCATTGATATGCATGGGCATATTAGTTAAAAACTTTCCCCCTTCGGGAGTAAGGCTAACAGAAAATCCATCACCTGCATCACCTGTTAATTTATCTGACCCATAAGTTTTTGCCGCAGGTGAGGTACCTGCAACTGTTACATTCAAAATATCTACCGTATGGTTTGCACCGCTTGGTTTATAATCTGCAAACAATGTGTACTTGCCAGGGAAAGGAAATTTTTCCTTCACTGTGTAAGAGCCGTCCGCATTTAATTCCGGGTGAATATGGTTGAACCAGCTTAAGTCTTCGCTTACCACAATCAGGTGTATTTTTTTTGTATGCTCTACATCTAACGGAACCTGTTCAGCAGGTTTATCTTTCAATTTTGGTGTCATAGATAAAGTAACTTCTTCGTTGGCGTTTGGCGAAGCAGGCGTAGCAGTAAACTGCATACTAACATTGCTGGGGCCGCCAGCATTATCGTTGTGTTCCAGCTTCATGCCGCATTTAGGGCAGGTATCACCTTCTTTACCTGTTACTTCCGGGTGCATGGGACAGGCGTAAATATGGTCGCCGCCTTCATGTACCATCGCATTTTTTGCAGTGTCAGCAGATTCCTTTTTTGTTGTATCTGCACTGCTGTTGTTGCAAGCCGTAAAAAATGTAACTGTCGCAATGGCTAAAGCAGCCATCGAAATTTTAAATCCTTTTTTCATGTATCTGTGTTTTTTGTTTGATTAATTAATTATGATTATGCTCTGTGTGTATCGGTGCATCTTTTTGGGTTTCTACTTTCGCAAGGTTCATGTTACACTTCGGACATTTACCTGCCTTATTGTATGTTTTATCTCCTTCACATTTCATCGGGCATTGATATACTGCAGCCACTGCCGGTTTTGCAACGGCTTTCAAATTCATTCCACACTTGGGGCATTTACCTGTCTTGTCATAGGTTTTGCTTCCTTCGCATTTCATCGGGCATTGGTAAACGACAGTATCTGGAGCTATACTGTCAGTTTTCACTTTTGTGGATTGAGCATTTACAGCAGTAAAAGAAAATACGACTATTGACATTGAGAGAATAATTCTGAATAGTTTCATTGTGTTTATTTATTTGATTAATAAAAATGTTTATTGATTTAAATAGATTGTTTTCATTTGATAAACGCCAGTTGTTACTACTCTTTCGCCTTCCTCAACGCCTTTTATTATCGTAGTGTATTTTCCGTTGGAGGATCCTTTATTAATGTAACTGATGCTGTATTGCTCCGCTTTATCTTTTACAAATACCGCAGGCTTGCCGTTTATTTCTGCAATGGCATCGGTTGGCACAATTACCTGTGTTGAAATATCTTTTGAAAAAATAAACACCTTAATGTTTTCACCAATTTTAAATTGAGATTTAGGATTGAGGATTTCGAAAATTACTTTTTGAGATTGATTGGCCCCATTAACTGATTGGGCAGTCGAAACTAATTTTAAACGATAAGTAGTGGTATCATTTTGTATATTGGATGATGCAGTGATGTTTTCTACAGATTTTAATTGTGCTGCATCATTGGCAAATACCTGCGCCTCTACCAATACCTTTTCGAGATTGGTTATATCAAATAAGGTTTCGCCTGCATTCAATACTGCACCAATGGAGTAATTAAATGTTCCAACGATACCGCTAACCGGTGCTGTAAGGGTTATCATTTTTGTATTGCCCGTGTTGCGGCCTGCATTGGCGGTAAACAATTCCTTATTTTTCAAAGCTGTTTCATACCTCGCTTTTGCTTCTGTAACCTCTTTTTTAGCTGCGATATCTTCAATAGTCTTTAATCTTTCGTATTGAGCTTTGGTGGCATTATATTCAGCATCCACACTATTTCTTTGAGAAAGAATATTGATTTGCGTACCTGCGTCTACCTGCTGCTCAATTACTGCTAATAATTGTCCTGCAATTACCCTCTGACCAACAGTAACTTTTAATGTGACTATTTTACCTGTTTGCGGTGATTGTATTACAGCCCTGCCTTGTGGTGATGGAACAACTGTACCTAATACCTGTGTTGATTGATTAAAATCTCCGGTTTCTATTTTTTGAGTAAGTATGTTAAATAAAAACTGTGTTTCTTTTTCAACAGAAAATGTACTTGATATTGTGCCCCCGGATTTTCCGGCAGGTTCATCATGTGCGGCTGCAGGATTATATGCAGCAGTGGGTAATAAGCAAAACAGGATAATAATGCTTGCTGCTATTTTCCTATTAGTCTTTTTCATTATAAAAAACATCAACAGTAATCCAATCAATACACCGGCAATACCATAAAACCAATTGCTTTGATACCAGTGGGTATCAGAATGAGAAGTGGCAATCTCTTCCTTGGGCAACTCTTTACCAACTTCAATATCTTTCAGCAATATCAAATCTGGTCCAAGCAGTGAATTAATATTGACCGTAAGGTTGTATTGTTTTTTTTCGGGAAAAGCCCCTTTCACTTCATACACACCATTGTCAACCCTTGTAACTTCCAATTTTATATTGGGGTTGTCTGCCACAGTAATTTGTAATGTTGTGCTGCTATCAACAGGGGCATTGGTATTGAAATCACTTGCAAATAATTTCAGGGTCACATGTTTTCCCGGCTGGAAGGGTTGATACTTTAATAACAATTCATAAACATCCGAAACCGCTTCGCTGCTGAAGTATGTAACGGATTTAATAGTTGCCTTTTTTGCGCCCTCATCGTCATCGCCGCCATGTGCAAAAACTAAAGAAGGCAGTAATAGCAGTAAAACGAGAATTTTCTTTATCATAATGTTCCTGTTAAATATTTTATTGATAATAAAGCCTGATTATAATTCCTGATAACTTCAAGATATTTTAGTTGTATAGAATAAGCATCGTTGATATTCCGGAGATAATTGATATAATCATTTTCTCCGCTTTCAAAAAAACGTTTTGCTGTACCGATGATTTCATTCGCTTTCGGAATACCACTGTTTTTATAGTATTGCAGCGATTGGGTATAAATTGCCAATTCATTTTTTGCCTGTAACAATTGAACCGTAAGTTGTTGTTGCAAGCCATTTATTTTTTGTTTATTAATTTCCCATTCAGTTTTTGCTGCGTTTATATTGCCTTTGTATTGGCCAAACCATAAAGGCACTGTGAATCCAATACGGAAGCGATTGCCAATCGGAGAATTTCTTTCGCCCTGATTAAAATAGCCAACTGCAAGCCCGGGCAATGCTTTTGCTTTTTGAAGTGCAATATTTTTTTGGGCGATAACAGTTGCCTGGTTAAAGATTTGCAGAGATGGGTTTGCTACAAATGCAGTACTGTCACTGGTAATAGCAAAATCACTTAATGGGTTCATATTAAGAGGTTCTGCAATAAACGTATAGGTTAAGCCAGTGAAGTATTGTAACTGGCTTTGAAGATTATTAATAGTTAATTGGGCCTGTAAATATTGATTGTGAATTTCACCGTACCGGCTTTCGGCAAATGTTTTTTGCAAGTAATCAATTTGCCCGGCATCAAATTGGCGGCCAGCAGTTTTACTGATTAGCTCATACACGGTATCCTGCACATATAATTGCTGCTGCAAGGCAGATGCATATTGCAGTAGCAAATACAATTGTTTTACCTGGAATTTTACTTCATTTTCTGTAAGCCCCTTCTCTTTTTCTGCCAATACAATCCGCTGTTTTTGCAACTGGTATTGCTTGCTGTAAACGGTTGGGAATTCAATAGATTGAGTTATACTTCCTGTATAAAATTTTCCGGTGGGGCTTTCTATAAAAACATCGGGATTACGGAGGTTAATACTGCTTTTAAGCAACTGCTTTTGCTGCAGTACGGCTAACCCCGATGCCGAGATATTCCTGCTGTTTTTAACAGCCATACCTACAGCATCTGCTTCAGAAATTGCTTTTTGGCTATAGACATTGGCTACTGACAATAAGCCGGTAAAGACTATTACAATATGTTTGAACATAAAAATTTTGATTACGGTAACTGAAACAAATCAACCGCCTTTGGGCAAAGCGGCTTTAGTTCGATGGGCATTGCCATCAAACACAGTTACAATAATCAAATCTGGAAACTCTGAATCGCAATTCTAATGTCAGGAGGGGGAGGGTAAAAATACCTGGCTTTATATTTTGGAGGATAAGCCTTTGCTAAATTTAAAATATCAATCCCTAAAAAAGTGCTGATGATAACCGCAAATACTGGTACATCAATTACTGTTTTTACATTTTGATTCAGTGCCTTATCTAAACTCTGAAACTTTTGTACATCATCATTACAACAGCCACCTTTTTCTTTCTTTTGGGGTTTGTTCTCTTCGTGCTGGTGCTTTTCAGCCGACTGATTGTGGTTATGCTTAACACCGTCCGCATGCTCATGAATCTCGGTAGCTTCCTGGTTATCATGATGCGGAGTATTAAAACCCATATCTATGCCAACAGCACAGGCAAAACCAATTATGGTATTCATAGAGAATACCAATAACAGCAGTGCTGCTTTTAATTGTATAGATATGTTTCTTTTCATTTGAACTGATACAAAACTAAGGCATTTTTATTAAAATCAATATTATAGGATGTAAAAATAGCCTTGAAACTGTCTTTAAAATTACAGAATTATGGTAAAAAGTTATAAAATTACGTGGCTCTGCTTCATTTTGCATTTTTCTGCAATATGGACTGCTCATCACCAGGTTTCACTTGGAATTATCTTTGCGCTTATGATTACTTAAAAATACATCAGCTTTTACGAACGGATAATATTTTCTTAGGTAAAAACAAATAAGCAAACACAAGGAAAATGCCAGCAACTGTCCAATACGCAAGATGGTCAGACCATATCATGATTATGCCCCCGATTACCACACCAACAACTTGCCCTAAACTGTTAACAGCACCAAAAATACCCATTGATGCTCCATATTCTTTTCCAGAATCCTTTGTAACAAGTGAGGTCAGACTCGGTATGAGCATTGCTATTCCGACTGAGGTGAAGGAGACGTAAATTAAAATCCATCCCATTTCTCTTGAAATAGTAAGCATGAATAGACCAATACCCAGGAACAGGCAACCGAAAGGCAATAATGCCCTTTCACCTTTCTTTTCAATTAACCATGCAACAGGCCCTAATTGCAGGAAGCCCATCAGCATACCACAAATAATCAAGACGAGACTCATTTGCTGAGGACCAAATAAAAAGAAGCGTTGTGAGTGAATAGCAAATGTGCCTTCAAACATGGAATGAGCAAGCTGGCTAAAGAAAGATAATGTCAGCAATAATATAAATTCTTTTTTAAGCATTTTAAAGTTTGGGATAAAAGATACTTTTGTTTTTGTTGCAGTTTGGTTTATAGTTTTATTTGAAATATTGAGCGATTCAGGCAATAAAATTACATACAGAGATAGCACTGCCATTGTAAGCAAGGAAGAAAAAACAAAAGAGGATGAAAATTTGTCAAGTGTGAAATGTATGGATAGAAATTTAAACTGAATGCTGATATTTGAAAAAAAATTACCTGCCAAATGGCCTGTAACAGCACCCAATCCAGCTACTCCGCTTAGTATTGCGAAATTCTTTCCTCTTTTTTCTATTGGTGTTTTATCCGCAATGTAGGCCCCGGATGCGGTTACAAAACAGGCTGTAAAAAAACCTGCTGTTAAGCGGGAGACATAAAGCAGTGGTATGCTTCCGTCAAATGAAAAAATAAACGTTGAAATAGAAAATCCTGCGATGCCTATTAGGATGAACGGTCTTCTCCCAAGTTTATCAGATAAGGAACCCAGGTAAGATGAGAAAAAAAATTGTGTCAGCGGAAAACTTCCTGTTATTAATCCTACATGAAGTGAAACCCTGTTGGATGAAATATCTTTTGCTGCCAGAATCTTCTCAATATAGAAAGGCAGTATCGGAAGTGTTATTCCAAATCCAATCATTACCAGAAACACTCCGCATAGCAGTATTATTTTTCCTTTGTCATATTTTTTTGCCGCAATCATCTAAAATATTTTTCTGGATAATTCCGTCACGATTTCTACATTTTCATTCCCTCCATCGGATTTGCCCAAACGTATATAATATCCAGCCCCAAAAAAAACCTTGAACATATCGGACTATTTTAGTCATTAAACTTTCATTCGGGTACAGAATTAAGTAAAAGTTATCCGCAGGGGTATGATTTTTTATAAATGAACTTTTAGAAAACCATCAGGGCTTATCCTTAATTGATAAAGACTCATCTATTGAATTTTCATTTTTCATCACCAGGATATTTCATTTCAAGAGATTCTAATTTGCCTACTATCGCTTTTGCCACCAGGTAATTTCTGTACCATTTATCATCAGCAGGTATAACCTGCCAGGGAATTAATGGGCTACAGCGATTAATAATATTTTCATAAGTATGCATATAATCAGACCATTTTTCTGACTCGGTTTTATCAGATGCTTTGTATTTCCATTTTTTAATGGGATCCATTAGCCTTTCCTTTAG
>CAZRDD010000270.1:0-7120 GCA_964598675.1 uncultured Parafilimonas sp. | reverse complement strand
GCGATGGCCTGCTGGATATTTATGTTTCCGCAGTGAGCGGTTTTAGAGATTTAAGAGGCTATAACCAACTTTTTATAAACAATGGCAACGGCCATTTTACTGAAAGCGCCGCTAAATATGGTTTAAACCTTGCGGGCTTTACCACCCAGTCAGTTTTTTTTGATTACGACCACGATGGCGATTTGGATTGCTTTATTTTAAACCAGTCGCTGGACCCTGTTAACAACATTGTAGACACATCGTACCGCCGCAAATTTGATGCACATGCCGGTGATTTTTTGTTGAGAAATGATGTAAGCACCACCGGTAAGTTTACTGATGTAACCGCCACTGCCGGCATCATGCAAAGCCAGTTGGGGTATGGCCTGGGCGTAGCGGTTGCCGATGTTAACAACGATGGCTGGGATGATATTTATGTGGGCAACGATTTTCATGAAAACGATTACTACTATTTAAACAACGGCAATGGTACTTTCAAAGAAAGCGGGGCAGAGCATTTTGGCCATTACAGCCGCTTTAGCATGGGCAACGATATTGCCGACTATGATAACGACGGGCAACTTGATATAGTAACCGCAGACATGCTGCCCGGCGATGAGAAAGTGCTTAAAACCTATGGCAGCGATGAAAACCCCGCCATTTACAACTACAAAATTGTACACAACGGATACCAATACCAATATTCTAAAAACAGCCTGCAGCATAACAATGGCAATGGTAGCCGCTTTAGCGAAACCAGCCTGCTTAGCGGCGTAGCGGCAACAGACTGGAGCTGGAGCCCCCTGTTTGCTGATTTTGACAACGATGGCAACAAAGACCTTTTTATATCAAGCGGCATTGTTAAAAGGCCGGTTGACCTGGATTATATACGTTTTCTATCCAACCTGTACCAAAGGCAACGGGTTGACCAAACCGATAAGTACGACGATACCGCCCTGGCGCGGATGCCAGATGGCGCATCGCACCCCTATTTGTACAAAGGCGATGGTAACATAAACTTTACCGATGTAAGTAACCAGTGGGGTACAGGCAATATGAAAGGCTATTTTAATGGTGCTGCTTATGCCGACCTTGATAACGATGGTAACCTTGACCTTGTAATAAACTGTATTGATGCCCCTGCGGTAATTTTAAAAAACAATGCCCCTAAAACAAATTATATTTCAATAGCCTTTAAAGGCGATAGCGGTAATACAAACGGCATAGGCGCAAAAGCGTATGTTTTTCAAAAAGGCAAACTGCAGTACCAGCAATTAATGCTTACACGCGGCTTTGAATCATCCTCGGACACAAGGCTGCATTTTGGCCTTGCCAAAGACTCGCTTATTGACAGCATGCTTATTGTGTGGCCCGATCAAAAATACCAGGTACTAAAAAATGTTGCAGCAAACAAACAATTGACGGTAGTAAAAAAAGAGGCAGCAGGCCAGTTTGTATACAGCCAGTATTTTAAACCCGCAACCGAAGTACTTAGCCTGCAGGCGAATGTTAATGTAAACTGGCAGCACAAAGAAAATACGTTTAATGATTTTGATGTGCAGTACCTTATTCCGCATGGGCAAAGCACGCGCGGGCCAAAAATGGCCGTGGGCGATGTAAACGGCGATGGCCTGGATGATTTTTATGCCTGCGGGGCCAAAGGTCAGCCAGGCGCATTATTGGTGCAGCAAAAAAATGGTGCTTTTATTCCCCAGGATACAGCAGTGCTTAATGCAGATGCCGCTTTTGAAGATGTTGATGCTGTTTTTTTTGATGCCAACGGCGATAAAGCCCCAGACCTGTATGTGGCCAGCGGCGGTAACGAGTACACTTCGGGCAGCGGCTACCTGGCAGACAGGCTTTACCTTAACGATGGCAAAGGGCATTTTGCCAAAGCCCCCACTGCTTTGCCCGCCATCCTTCAAAACAAATCGTGCATTGCCGCCGCCGATATTGATAACGATGGCGATGTGGATTTATTTGTGGGCGTACTGGCCGATGCAAAAGCGTATGGCGTGCCACAATCATCGTACCTGCTCATTAACAATGGCAAAGGCGTTTTTACCATAGCGCCGGATAATATTATTCCGCTGCAAAACATTGGCATGGTTACCACCGCCCGGTTTGCAGATGTAAATAAGGATGGTTTGAGCGATTTAATTGTGGCGGGCGAATGGATGCCCATAACCGTGTTTATTAACCACAAGGGTACGTTTGAAAAAACGGTGGTGCCCAACTCAACCGGCCTGTGGCAAACCATTTATGTGGATGATGTTAACAACGATGGCCAACCCGATGTACTGGCAGGTAACTGGGGATACAATAACAAATTTAGGAATGATAACAGCGGCCCGATAAGGCTGTATGTGCACGATTACGACCTTAACGGCCAGATGGACCAGTTGATGAGTTATACCCGCGCGGGTGTAGAGTATCCCTTTCTTGCAAAAGATGAAGTAGAGCGCCAGTTGCCATTGCTTAAAAAGCATTACCTGCTGTATACTGAATATGCAGGTGTGCCCATGAAGGAAGTGTTTTATGGCTGGATTGATACCATTCAGCCGCTGGTGGCCGAACGGTTAGGTTCTGCCGTTTTATACGGCGATGGCAAAGGCGGCTTTAGCATTGCCGATTTGCCGGTAAACATGCAGCTTGCACCCATTATGAGTTTTCAGAATCTTAATACGGTTACAGCAGGGGCCAGGCAATACTTATCCGGCGGCAATTTTTTTAACACCACCCCTTATGAGGGCCGGTACGATGCGCAACCCGCCACCCTGTTTGGCATTGGCGCAAACGGGCAGGTAAGTGTAACCCCGCAGCAAAACCTGTCTGCCATACCCGGCGAGGTACGGGATATTAAATGGCTGCACACCACCGGCAACGATAGTTTGCTGGTAATAGCCCGCAACAACAACAGCCTGTTGTTTTTTAAAAAGAATGGCGGGCCAGGTAAAAAATAAACCAGTCTCTTAAAATATAGTTTAGAATCCCCCGAAACAATAACAGCCGCTTAATTGCGGCTGTTATTGTTTCGGGGATTAACCTGGTTAAATTACAGGGGTAAACGCATCCGCTTTCCAGCTTGCCATATCCTCGTATGTTTTCCAGCGCAGGTTTACCAGTTCCTGTGCAACTTCCTGCAGGTGTTTGGCCTCGGCAGGATTAGACAAAGCCAGCGAGCGGTAACGCAGCTCATTATTGGCATAATCAGTAAAAGCAACAGTTGGCCTTGGCGAATCTAATACAAAAGGGTTTTTACCAACGGTTCTTAAAGCAGGGTTATACCTTATGAGTGGCCAGTAACCACTGGCAACCGCCAGTTTCTGCTGGTCAAGCCCTTTCTCCATATTTATACCGTGGGCTATGCAATGGCTGTAAGCCAGTATAAGCGATGGGCCGTTGTATGCTTCTGCTTCGCGCATGGCCAGCAAGGTTTGCTGCGGGTTAGCCCCCATAGCCACCTGTGCCACGTAAACATTGCCGTAGGATATTACTTGCAGTGCAAGGTCTTTTTTACCAACCCGTTTGCCCGCTGCCGCAAATTTTGCTGTAGCGCCAGTGGGGGTAGCTTTAGACATTTGCCCGCCGGTGTTGGAGTAAACTTCCGTATCAAGCACCAGTATGTTAACGTTGCGCCCGGTGGATAAAACATGGTCAAGCCCGGCGGAGCCAATATCGTAGGCCCATCCATCGCCACCAATCAGCCATACACTGCGTTGCACCAGTTGGTCTGCCACAGACAATAATTTGGCAGCCAGCGGTTCATAACTAAGTTCGGCCAGCTTTGTTTTAAGCGCAGCCACCCGTTTGCGCTGGGCGCTTATCTGCGATTCTAACTTTTGGGGTGCATTAAGCAGGGCATCCACCGTTTCGCTGCCCAACAATGGTTTCAGTTCTTCGGCAAGCAGCCTGGCAACAGAGAGTTGCTTGTCGGTGGATATGCGCATGCCCAATCCAAACTCAGCATTGTCTTCAAAAAGAGAGTTTGACCAGGCCGGGCCTTTGTTATCCTTATTCACCGTCCATGGTGTGGTGGGCAGGTTGCCGCCGTATATGGAAGAGCAGCCAGTGGCGTTTGCCACCAGCAGGCGGTCGCCAAACAATTGGGTAAGCACTTTTATGTAAGGGGTTTCGCCACAACCGGCGCAGGCACCCGAAAACTCAAACAATGGCTCCAGGAATTGTGCACCCCTTACGGATGAAAAATCTACCCCGGCCCTGTCGTTTACCGGTAACGACTCAAAAAACTGTATGTTTTCCCGTTCCATTTCTGCAGCGGGCTTCGGCAGCAGGTTAACAGCCTTACGGGTGGCATCCCTTATGTCGGTTACCGGGCATGCCTGCACACAAAGGTTGCAGCCTGTACAGTCTTCAAAATATACCTGCAGGGTGTAACGTGTTTCAGGAAAACCGCGTGCGTTAATAGGCGCCGATGGAAACTGCAACGGGGCATTATCCAGGTGGCTTTTATGGTAAAATTTGGAGCGTATAACCCCATGCGGGCAAACAAAGCTGCAGTTGCCGCACTGTATGCAAATGTCAGGCTCCCAAACGGCCACCTCGTCCGCAATATTTCTTTTTTCCCATTTGGTGGTTCCGCTGGGGTAAGTACCATCAATGGGAAGCATACTAACCGGCAGCGAATCGCCCTCCCCGGCCAGCAGTACAGATGTTACCCGCTGTACAAAATCAGGCGCACCTTCGGGCAAGGCATTGTTTACCACAAGGGTGCTGGTGGCTTTTGCAGGTACATCAACGGCGTATAGATGCGCAAGGCTTTCGTCAACTACGTTAAAGTTTTTCTGCACCACGGCCTCTCCTTTTGATTCGTAGGACTTGCGGATGGCTTTTTTAATCTGCCCAATGGCTTCATCAAAAGGCAATACGCCCGACAGGGCAAAAAAACAGGTTTGCATAATGGTGTTTATGCGCTGGCCCAAACCGGCCGCTTCCGCAACCGCGTTAGCATCTATCACATGCAGCTTCAGGTTTTTTTCAATCACCTGCTGCTGAATGGTTTTAGGCAGCTTTGCCCAAATATCGTTTTTGCCATAAGGGCTGTTCAACAAAAAAACAGCGCCGGGTTTGGCAAGGCGCAGCATATCAACCCTGCCAACAAAGTTGTACTTGTGGCAGGCAATAAAATCGGCCTGCTGTATAAGGTATGGGGCAAGTATTGGGTCTTTGCCAAACCGCAGGTGCGATGTGGTTTGTGCGCCAGATTTACGGGAGTCGTACACAAAATACCCTTGCGCATACAGGTCGGTTTCTTCACCAATAATCTTAATACTGTTTTTATTGGCACCTACGGTACCATCGGCACCCAGCCCAAAGAAAAGGGCGCTCACCCTGTTTGCCGGTTCAATGCTAAACGAGGCATCGTAAGGCAGGCTGGTATGCGATACATCGTCGTTAATACCAATGGTAAAACCGTTTTTAGGCGATGGTTTTGCAAGCTCGCCGTAAATGGCTTTTACCATGGCCGGGGTAAACTCCTTGGAGGATAAACCATACCTTCCGCCCACAATTTTAGGCAGGCGGGCAAGGTTGCCGTTGCTAAACGCAGTAAATAGGTTGGTAACCACATCCTGGTACAGGGGCTCACCACCTGCGCCAGGCTCTTTGGTACGGTCAAGCACCGCAATTTTCTCTACACTGGCGGGTAGTGCTTTCAGCAGGTGTTCCAGGGAGAATGGCCTGTAGAGCCTTACCTGCACCACGCCAATTTTTTCACCCTGTTCAAGCAGTTTTTTTACCGTTTCCTTTACCACCACACCGCCGGAGGCCATTATGATGATTACACGATCCGCATTTGGGGCGCCGTAATATTCAAAAAGCTGGTAATGCCTGCCGGTAAGTGTACCAAAAGTATCCATGGTATGCTGTATAATACCTGGCGCTGCGGCATAAAATGGGTTTACAGTTTCGCGGCCCTGAAAATACACATCGGGGTTTTGGGCGGTGCCCCTTATAAAAGGGTTATCCGGGCTAAGGCTGCGGGCACGGTGTGCCGATACCAGCCTGTCGTCTATCATCGCCTTTATTACCTCATCGGGCAATATTTGAATCTTGTTAATTTCGTGGGAGGTGCGGAAACCGTCAAAAAAGTGCATCACCGGCAAACGGGCTTTAAGTGTGGCCGAGTGGCTGATGAGCGCCATATCGTGCGCCTCCTGCACATTGGCCGATGCAAGCATGGCAAAACCGGTGGTACGTGCCGCCATAACATCGCTATGGTCGCCAAAAATGGACAGCGCCTGTGCCGCCAGCGACCTTGCCGCCACATGAAACACCGTTGACGTTAGTTCCCCGGCAATTTTATACATGTTAGGCAACATAAGCATAAGCCCCTGCGATGCAGTAAAGGTGGTGGTAAGCGCACCGGTTTGCAGCGCACCATGCACCACACCGGCAGCACCGGCTTCGCTCTGCATTTCAATAACATCGGGCACGTTGCCCCAAATGTTTTTTTTACCGGCAGCAGACCATTCATCGGCAAATTCGGCCATGGGCGATGCGGGCGTTATGGGGTAAATGGCGCACACTTCGTTTACGCGGTAAGCAATGTAGGCTACCGCTTCATTTCCGTCCAGTGTGGCAACTATGGGTAATTGTTCCATCATTTTAATGTATTTAGGCACCCTGCACCATTTCAATTGCGTGGCAGGGGCATTGCTCGTAACATACAGCGCAACCGGTACATTGATTGTAATTAAACTGGTATCGCTTGCCGGGGCCAAGCTTAATAACAGCATCCTGCGGGCAGGCACCAAAGCAGCCATCGCACTCAAAACAATTGCCGCAGGAGAGGCAGCGCTGCGCTTCAAACAGCGCCTCGGGTTCGGCCAGGCCAAACCTTACTTCATCAAAACCATCGGTGCGCTCTTCGGCGGGCAGTTCAGCCTGCTCTGCCTGCGGGGCATGTGTTTTGTACCAGCGGTGCAACCTTTCGTAGCCCACAACGGTGTGTTTGGCAGCCGGTGTGTATGGCTGCTGCTGCAGGTAGCTGTTTATGTAACGTGCTGCTTTTTTACCGTGGCCAATGGCTACGGTAACGGTGCGGTCGCCGGGTACCATGTCGCCACCGGCAAATATGCCCTCGCAGCCCGTCATCATATTTTGCCCAACAATCACACTG
>CAZRDD010000269.1:0-7150 GCA_964598675.1 uncultured Parafilimonas sp. | reverse complement strand
TGTTTCCCAATAATAGTTTTCTGCAAAAGGCCCGCCGTACGATACAATAAGCGTAGGCGTAACACATATTTGCGATTGGGCAAAAGATTTAATCAAATCGCTGTACAGCGGGTAAACCGGTATAGCATGCTCGTGGCCGGGGTAGCCATCCAGCATATTGGTAATGTTTAGCTTAATGTTTAAGCCACCTTCGGTGGTAGGCATCAGTTGCTGGTTGCGTGCTGCCATAATAATCCACTGGCGTTGCTGCCTGTTGCCGGTAAGGTACATTTTAATATACTTGGTATGGTAGTATTTACTGTACTGCTTCAACACATCCTCGGCCTGGGCAGAATCTTTAATGTTATAATCCCAAAAGCCAACACCAGGGCCGGTAGAGTAAATACGGGGCCCAACCATTTTGCCGGCTTCCACTTCATCTGCATACGTTAACACATCTGTAGTGCCGGTTTGAGGGTCGCGCGTGGTGGTAACACCGTAAGCCAGGTTTATACTGTATTTCCAAACCTGATTTTTGTGTATGCCCATTTGCGGCCACATGTGCGAATGCACATCCACAAAACCCGGAACAATGGTTTTGCCTGTAGCATCAATAATTTTGGCTTGCGCAGGCACAGTAAGCGTACCCGTTTTGCCAATGGCCTTAATACGGTTATTCTCTACCAGTATATCACCGTTTTCAATGGTTTCCTCTCCTTCCATGGTAATTAACCTGGCACCTTTAAACAATACGATGCCAACAGGCTCATCCTTGGTGTAATATACTTTTACTTCTGTTTCAGTCGCTTTGTACTCAGTTTCTTCTTTCTTAGCAGTTTTTTTAGCAGTGCTGTCGGTTTTGGCTTTGTCTGCTTTAGCTAAACTGCTGTCCGTTTTGGGCTTCGTGGTATCAGGTTTTATGGCCGCAATGGAGTCGGCTATATGCTTTTTGGCAGCAGTGGTGCTGTCATCAAACGCCTGTGCGGCATCAACATCGTACACAAAATGTGCATTGCCTAAGCTCCAGTGTACTTTTTTGCCATCAGCCTCCCAAAAAGGAAACTCCCCGCCAAGTTCGGTAAGTTTGCGTGCGGGCCATTGTGCCGAGCCTGCATCTGCCAGGTTTATATTGGCAGGCTTGCCCGTTTGCGGAATAGTAACCACGTAAATTTCGTTGTTAATCAACGCCAGGGCCCTTTTGCCGGTAGGCGACATGTTTATTTGCCCTGCTGCAGAAGGCATGCTCATTTCAGTAGCCTGTGCCGCATCTTCTGTAAGCAGGCAATTATCGGCGGTGGGGCGGCCATGTTTAAGCACGCTTATGCCGTAGGTGGTAATGCCGGTAATATGGGCAATGGTTTTTTCATCGGTGCCATCCCATTTAATCGATACAAGGTTACCATTGCCATTGTTTAGATAAATACGGTCTGACCCTTGTACAAAATGCGGGTTAAAACGGCCGTTGGCCTTATCAATCAAGGTAACATCCCCGCCTGCGGCAGGTATCCAGCACAGTTCATCTTCCCCGTCATCGTAACCGGTTTCAATAGCATCTCTGTATTTCTGGGCTTTGGTGCGGGTAAACACTATGCGCTCGCCCTTGCCATCAAATACGGGGTTTTGAAAAAAGCCGTCTTCTTTGTTTAGTTTTTGCAGGCCTGCTGCGCCGGTAACATTCACTTTATACAAGGCGCCACCAGTGGGCATCCAGGTAACAAACACAATAGATTTGCCGTCTTTGCTCCAGGCGGGTTGTGCTTCAGTAAAATCGTTGGTGGTCAAACGCTTAGGGGTGCCATTGGGGTAATCCATTACATACAGGCGGTCTAAGGAAGTAAAGGCCAGCTTTTTACCATCGGGTGAGGGTACTGCATCCCTTATTTGTGTAGCCAATGCAGCCGAAGTATCTTTTACCGGGTATTTAAATGCAAGCCTTGGCCCCAGTTCCAGTTGCATGTTAACACTGTAGGGTATTTCTGTTGGTGTGCTTCCGTCAACAGGCACCATGTGTATTTTTCCGCCGTAGGAGGCTATAACAGCCTTGCTGTCGGGGGTAAAGGCCATGCCTGGCAATACACCCATGGTGGCAATAGATTCCTGATCATCGCGCTGTACGGGGTAAGCCAGCCATTTTTCGTCGCCTGTGGCAATGTTGCGCAGTACCAGCCCTGTTTTATCTTCAAAACGGCTGCCATAAACCAGCCATTTACCGTCCTTAGACAGTACGGGCGTAAAACCAGAACCGTAACGTGAAGTAATAACGGATGTTTTACCGTTTTCGCGGTCGTACACACCTACCTGGTACTGGGGCAGGTCGGCATTGTAGCTCCAGGGGCCATACCTGCGGGAGTAGTAAATGTAGCGTCCATCGGGACTAACGGTGGGGTCAATGGTTTTAAGGCTGGCGGGGGCATCAATCAACTGGGTGCCGCCACCGCCGTTTTTATAAATCATGTACAGTTGTACATTCATTTTACCTTTTGAGTAAACAATGTAGTCGCCATCGGGTGTCCAGCAGGCGCTGGGCAGGTTTTGGTCGCGCTCTTTGGTTACCTGGAAGGTGTCTTTCTTCTCAAAGTCAATCCACCATATATTTTCAGAACCGCTCCTGTCTGAGCTGAACAGCAGTTTTTTGCCATCGGGGCTGTAACGCGGGTGCGAGTCAAAAGCAATGCCTTTGGTAACCTGGGAGGCCTGGCCACCAGTAACAGGCACGGTATAAATATCGCCCATCAGGTCAAAGGCAATTGTTTTGCCATCGGGGCTAACGTCTAACGATGTCCAGGTGCCCTCGGTAGTGGTAAAACCAATGGTGCGTTGTGGTTTCAATGGCAGGTTTTTGTACTGCTCGTACTTAAAGCTGTCTTTTTTTACAGTATCAGCCAGCGAGTGCCTGCTGAAATGGTAAAAGGTTTTGCCCGCCATGGAAGTTTCCCCAAACAGAATGCAAAATGCAAGGGTAAGCAGCAACACAATGCCGCCGGTGGCAGATTTGATAATTTTTCTCATGTAGTGTAGTATTTAAACAAGGCAAGTAAAATAGGCAAACTATTTGAAAGCGCATTTTACAACGCTAATTTTCTTTAGATGCCGCCGCCGTTTTTTTACCAGCGGTCGGTATAAAGGTTAAAGTGCAGCCGTTAAGGGTAATGCGGGCCTATTTTTTAACCCCTTCAATTAAAATGGTCAGCATGTTTTCTTCCAGTTCCTGCCCGCTTATTTTTTGTTTGCTGCGGTGCCAGCTTTCAATACCACTTACCGCATGCAGCATTATAAGTACGGTGGTGGAGGCATCAATTTTGTTTATTTCGCCCTGTTTTATGCCTTCTTCAATAATGGCGGCAAAACGGCGGCGGTAGCTGCGGCGCTGGTTTTGGTAATTGCTAAGGTAGGGCTCAGTAAGGTAGCGCCATTCGCGGTCGGCAACGTACACTTCCTCAAAATTATCAATCATCTGGCGTATGTGAAAGCGCAGCAGGGTTTCAAGCTTTTCAATGGAGGTTTTGCCCGATGCCTCAACTTCAATAATGTTTTCGGTAAAAATATTGGCTACATCAAAACATATATCGTGCAGCAACTCTGCTTTGGAGCGTATGTGGTTGTAAAGGCTGGCGGCTTCCACGCCTACTTTCTCCGCCAGGTCGCGCATGCTGGCGGCTTTATACCCTTTTTCCCTGAACAGGGAAGCAGAAGCTTTTAAAATAACTTCCTTACGGCTGATTTCCTTGTTGGTTTGAATTCGTGCCATACGGCAAATGTAATATTTAAGTAAAGAAGTTTAGCAAGTTAGTGAGGGCCAACCGTTTGAAAGTTGCTTATTTGTGTGGGCTGCTTCTGTATGTGGGTTTTTAAATACAAAGGGTTGTGCTGCGGATTGGGTGGTATGGCTCATAACAGCAAACGGCTGGCCCGGCAACTTACCTCTTGCGCTTTGCTGTAAATGCAATAGGTTTGCGGCCTTAAAACACACCGTATTATGTCAGTTGTTGTAGTTGGTACCATGGCATTCGATGCTATTGAAACCCCCTTTGGAAAGTCAGATAAAATTGTAGGTGGCTCTGCCACGTATGTTGCGTATGCCGCCAGTAATTTTGTGCCACAGGTACAGCAGGTATCAATTGTGGGGTATGATTTTCCCGCAGAGGAGCTGGAAACCCTTAAACAACGTGGCGTAGTACTGGATGGCGTGGAGATAGTACCCGATAAAAAATCGTTTTTCTGGAGTGGCCGTTACCACATGGATATGAATACCAGGGATACGCTGATTACCGACCTGAATGTGCTGCTTGATTTTAACCCCGTGCTGCCGGAAAGCTACCGCAATGCCGAATTTGTAATGCTGGGCAACCTTATGCCATCACTACAAAAGCAGGTGATTGAGCAGATGAACAACCGCCCAAAGCTTATTGTGCTTGATACCATGAATTTTTGGATGGAAACTGCCCTGGAAGGGTTGCTGGAAGTAATTGGCATGACGGATGTTTTGCTGGTAAACGACAGCGAAGCCAGGCAGCTTACCGGCGAATTTTCGATAGTGAAGGCAGCCAAAAAAATATTAACCATGGGGCCTAAATACCTTATTGTAAAAAAAGGGGAACATGGTGCCCTGTTGTTTCATGGCAATGAGGTGTTTTTTGCACCAGCTTTACCGCTGGAAGATGTTTTTGACCCCACAGGTGCAGGCGATACTTTTGCAGGCGGCTTTATTGGCCACCTGGCAAAAACAAAGGATATATCTTTCGAAAACATGAAAACAGCCATTATAGTGGGCAGTGCTATGGCAAGTTTTTGCGTGGAAAAATTTGGGGCGCAGCGCCTTAAAGAAGTTACCAAAGAAGATATTGACAAGCGCCTGCAGGAGTTTGTGCAGCTGGTAAGTTTTGATATTACACTGGGGTAACCCTTTTTACATATAAGCTTAAATAGCAAAGCGCCTGTACCGGGCGCTTTGCTATTTTACCGCCCTTACCAAAAAAATGGCTGGTTTACAAACATTTATTACTTTACAACTCCCACAAAACAGAAATATGAAAAAATGGAACGTCGCAACCTTTGCAGTGGCCCTGGTAATGCTGCAGGCCTGTAATACGCAAACGGGTAATACAAACGGGCAAAAGTTTATTGAAACGGCCAATATGGATTCAACGGTAAAGCCGGGTGATAACTTCTTTCAGTTTGTAAACGGTAAATGGCTTAAAACTGCCACCATATCGGCTACAGAAACAAGTGCTGGTGCAGGGCGTGAATTGTTTAACCGCACCAAAGAGCATTTAAAATCTATTCTGGATTCTGTTTCAAAAACACAAAATACCAAAGGGAGCATTGAGCAACTGGTGGGCGATTTTTATGCCTCTGGTTTAGACTCTGCCACCATTGAGAAACTGGGCTACGAGCCTGTTAAACCTTATTTGGAAAAGGTTAATGCGTTTGCCGATGGCAAAAGTATTTTGCAGTTTGAAGGGGAAATGGCTAAGCTGGGCCACCAGTACATAGTAGCCATGTACAGCGGTGCCGACCTTAAAAACAGCGCTGTAAACATTGCCAATTTTTCGCAAACCGGCCTGGGCCTGCCAGACAGGGATTATTACTTTAAAACAGATGCCGCAACACTGGCCGTACAAAAAGCATACAAAGCGTATATAGTAAAACTGTTTGCCCTTATTGGTACCGATACCATTACCGGCGCTAAAAAAGCAGAAAGTATATATGCGCTGGAAAAACAAATTGCGGGTAGCCACCGCACCAATGTTGAGTTGCGCGACCCCCAGAGCAACTATAACAATTGGGCACTTGCCGACCTTGATAAAAAAACACCAGCCATAAGCTGGTCGGGCTTTTTTGCAGGCATTGGCGTAAAGGCCGACTCAGTAAACGTTGGCCAGCCTGCGTACTACCTGAAGCTTAACGAGTTGCTTGCGGCAACACCCGTAGATACCTGGAAGGCTTTTTATACTTTTCATGTACTTGACGATGCTGCACCTGCGCTAAGCAACGCTTTTGTTACCGCCAGTTTTGATTATCACAATAAAACCCTTAACGGCCAGCAGCAGATTAAACCCCGTTGGGAGCGTATATACGCAGCCGTTGACGGCAGCCTGGGCGAGGCCCTGGGACAATTGTATGTAAAAAAATATTTTAATGACGATGCCCGCAAGCGTGTGCTAGACCTGGTGAACAACCTGCAGAAAGCATTGGAAGACAGGATTACAGCCCTGGATTGGATGAGCGACAGCACCAAGGGTAAAGCAAAAGAAAAACTGCATGCGTTTATTAAAAAGATAGGCTTTCCTGATAAATGGAGGGATTACAGCAAAGTAAACATTGACCGCGCTACCTATTTTGATAACCTGATGGCCTGCTACAAAAACCAGTTTGCTTATGATGCAGCAAAAATTGGTAAACCTGTAGACAGAACGGAATGGGGGATGACACCGCCCACCATCAACGCCTATTACAACCCCACCAATAACGAAATTGTTTTTCCGGCAGGCATATTACAGTTTCCGTTTTTTGACCCCTCTGCCGATGATGCGGTTAACTATGGCGGTATTGGTATGGTAATTGGCCATGAAATGACACACGGCTTTGACGATGAAGGTGCCCAGTTTGATAAAGACGGCAATTTAAAAAACTGGTGGAGTAAAGAAGACTACGATAAGTTTAAAGCAAAGGCTAAACAGGTAAGCAAGTTGTACAGCACCTTTACCGTATTAGATACCCTGCACGTAAACGGCGACCTTACCACCGGCGAAAATATGGCCGATATTGGCGGTGTGGCCATTGCGTACGCAGCCTTTAAAATGACTAAAGAAGGCCAGGATACCACTGCAAAAGATGGCTTTACACCCGACCAGCGCTTTTTTATATCGCTTGCACAAATATGGCGCAGCAAAATTAAAGACGAGGCCCAGCGCCTGCGTATTTATGGCGACCCGCACTCCCCAGCCATGTACCGCGTAAATGCGCCGTTAATGAACTTTACGCCTTTTTACAAAGCCTTTAATGTGCAGCCCGGCGATAAAATGTACGTGGCAGACAGTGCGAGGATTAAGATTTGGTAGTGAGTATAGTGATAAAGTTGTTGGACCTATAATAGCTTGAACGCCTGGTTGTAAAACCGGGCGTTTGCTTTTTACTGTATTCCAATAAGGTCTTCTATGCTGAATATCTC
>CAZRDD010000268.1:0-7161 GCA_964598675.1 uncultured Parafilimonas sp. | reverse complement strand
CTGTTGGTAAAAGCAATATAGGTAACTACACACAATACACGATGGTATAGCCTGTAAACACATGCTGTACAACGTATATTGAAAACGGTAAAGATTAAAGTGGAATTATACAATTGCTTGCAGAAGCAGCAAATAAGGCAAACAAATAAACACAATTCATACTCCTTACACACAAAAAATGGCTTTGTATGCAAAGAGTATAATCATGCAGATTGATAAAAAGAATTTAAATACTTAGGATACTTTGAAAAAAATGGCGGCATTCTTTATACAGCAGTAAGCTTCGTTATTTCCATACCATTAAAAATTTTGGCAAGGTTAATATCGTTGGATTTGTTCCAGGCTTCAATATGTGGTTCAACTACAATACGCCAAAAATTTTTTGATTTTAAATCGTTGTAATCTTTTGACTGTACAAAATGGCCCACTACGGTGCCGCGTTTTTTAAAAGAAATTTTCACATGCTCTTTCGCCTTGTTAGTGCTTTCAACAAATTTGGCGATGGCTTCATTGGTCATAAAGAAATATTTTTGATATTGTTACAAATGCCTGCACCAGCTAAAACCTAAGCCGGAACAAGGATATTACCTTAAGGGGGCCTGACACAGTTTTAGGGAAGTGAATAAAGCTAATCTTTTTCTGCGAGAAAGCAATGTGAATTTTTAATAAATAATACAAGCAAGCATTATTAACGCTATATTAGCATCAACCAATCACCCTGTTATCCACCGTAATACCATGAACGATTTGCTGTCTGAAGACCTGTTAACTCCAACCATTCAACCTGCCCGCAAAACAAAAAGATGGCTGGCATGTCTTATTGATTATTTATTTTATTTCCTGATTTTTACACTAATAACCACTTTTTGGGGAGAACGATACACTACTGAAAGTGGTACAGTTGGCTATCGTGCAACAGGGTTACCTGCTTTATTATGCATAGCAGCATGGTGGGTATTGCTGCCCGTACTGGAAGGTTTAACCGGGCAAACCCTGGGCAAAGCCATTTTTAAAATAAAAACGGTAAAATTGAATGGCGAAAAAGCCACTGTGGGTAATTGTGTTGTAAGGCACCTGTTTGATTTTATTGATCATTTTCCTTTTTTTGGCATTACAGGCCTTATTGTAGCAGGTAATAATGCTTTAAAACAACGTGTGGGCGACCTTGTAGCTAAAACAATTGTTGTTACTACAGAAAAAACAGTTAATTCGCAGTATTAAACAGGCGGTAACAGTATGGCAGTACAACAGCAACCTGAGTTTTGGCAACGCGGGCCGGTAGAAGGAATAATACCTTTATTGCAACCTGTGGCACATGCTTTATTACAAGCCCAGGCCGAAATACACACAACTTTAATTGAATTGCCCGAAGTGTTATTATGGCAGCAGCCTGCGGGCCTTGCCTCTCCCGCTTTTCATGTACAACATATAACGGGTGTGTTAGACAGGCTTTTTACCTACGCCAGGGGGCAGCAGTTAACCGACCAACAGTTGGGCGCATTAAAGCTTGAGGGGACAAAAAGCGACTCTATTGATAAAATGCAGCTATTGCAGGCACTTGATACCCAGATTGGGAAAGCTATTTTACAATTACGGGAAACTACAGAAACACAACTTACCGAAGCGCGTGGTATTGGCAGAAAGCAAATACCCACAAATGTGCTTGGCCTGCTGTTTCATGCTGCGGAGCATACCATGCGGCACAACGGCCAGTTGCTGGTTACTGTAAAAGTGCTGGCTTTATAGTAACAGGTAATAGCTAACCTTAATTTTTTACCAAAAGCAAAAATTGGGGTTAAATACCCCAATGATTATAATGCTGGTAAACAGCCATTTCAATTAATGCGCCAAGCTTTGCAGAATCTGCGGTTTCGCCTTTGCCACGCTCCAGCCAATGCTCAACGCCGGTTTCATCAACCTGGCTGATAATTTCTTTCTTCTTTTTGGGCATGTGCAAAACATACACAGGCGTTTTGCTGTTTTCAATCATGTCTACTATTACCTTACTGCCGTTCCATGAAATTGTGAAATTGTTCGTCATAAATATCTCCTTTCTTATTTACTATACCTATTCAATTACGATGCCAAAACTTGTACAGTTTGTTAACTTAAATAAAAAATGACAATTCTGTGTAACACTATATAATTTCTTTAACGCAACCATTGCCCCTCATGCTTTTTTTAAGTTTTCAGCAATAACTTTCCGGCATGAAAAGAGCAGCCATTTTAGCAGCCGGTTTATTTTGCATTACATTAGCCTTAAAAGCACAAAAAACAAGTTCAGCCCCAAAAGGCAGTTTGTTTATTATAGGCGGGGGCAACCGCGGTGAAGCGCTTATGCAAACAATGCTGCAAACGGCAAGGCTGCAACCAAACAGCTATATAGTAGTGCTGCCCATGTCGGGCGCGGAGCCGGATACAAGTTTTTACTACTTTAAAAAAGATATTGAAAAGCTTTGCAACAACACCATCGCCAACCTGAATTTTACCCCCGATAAGGTGAATAACAAACAATGGCTTGATTCGGTTGCGCACGCCTCACTTATTTTTATTACCGGTGGCGACCAGGTAAGGTTTATGAAGATTGTGTTACATACGCCGGTGTACAACGCCATACATGCTGCCTACCGCAACGGGGCTACCATTGCTGGCACCAGTGCTGGCGCAGCAGTAATGAGCCGCGAAATGATTACAGGGAACCAATTGCAAGGCGACTCCACCTACACTGAAACGTTTAAAAAAATAGTGAGTGGGAATATTGAGATACAGGAGGGCCTTGGGTTGCTTGACTCTGCCATTATTGACCAGCACTTTATAAAGCGCAGCCGCTATAACCGCCTTATTTCGGCACTGGCTAAATACCCGGCCTACCCTTGTATTGGCATAGACGAATCAACGGCCATAATTGTGCAGGGCAAAAAAATAACCGTTACCGGTGAAGGGCAGGTTGTAATAATGTCGAAACCGGAGGGCCTTGCCATAAACGCAAAAGGGCAGATTAAATGGAAGGATGTAAAAATGCAGTTGCTTACTGAAGGTGATGTTTTTTGGCTTAAATAGCTGCGAGGCTGCACAGGCGATATTAAATACAACACAACCACCCGTACAGCCATAGGTATAATGCAATCTCCAAAAAACTGATAAAGAACTTTGTTGCAGTTACGGCTAACAATTGCATAAAAGCCGTTTTACCGGCCGGTGTTACGCACGCCTGCCTGCGCGTATATCTACCTTAACATTACGCAGGGCATCTTCAATAATTTTATGCAGCCTGGCGCTATCGGGAATATCTTTCATTTCCTCGCTCTTTATTTCATCCCTGGCCTTTTGTAATTCAAGTTTAATTTCCTCAACATCAATATTTTTTATCTCTTTTTGGGCCTCTTTTAAGGAGAGGTTCACCTCCCGGTTTATTTCATCCCAGTCAACATTTTTAACTGCACGCAAAGCCTCGTTTACAATACTGTTTACGTCAATACCCTTTATTGCCTCGTTTACCGTTTTTTCAATACAGGTATCAAGCCCGTCAAGGTTAATGGTAATATTATCCCCATCAGCCTGGCTGAAGCCATTGTTTAATTCCTTCATTCCATCACCAGCCTTGTCAGCACCATGTTTCCGGGATTTTGTAGTGTCTGCACCTGCGTAGGCGCTTGCTGCTGTTGTATCCCCTGGCTGTCTTTTGGTTTTAAGCTGCCAGGCCGAAGCAGTAACAACGATAACAGCAAGGCCGGCAACCATATAAGTTTTCGGAGATTTAAATACATTTTTCATAATTTTTTGTGGTTGTTTTTCTTTTACGAATTTCTTCGTATCAAATGTACGATTAGCTTCGTACAATGTTACAGCAAAGCCTTCTATTTAGAAATATTTAACAGTTGGCCATGGGTACGGTTACTTTATATAACGAACCTCGATTCCACAGTTTTCAGAAATACTCATAAAAAAAGGCTGCCATTTGGCAGCCCATTGCTTATTGATAATAAGTATATATTAATTAACCGGTACCATTTTTAAGCACACCGGAGAAGGCACCTCAATAGTTACATGGGTATCCTCCAGCAAGCCGTAGTTTTTGTTAATTACAAATATTTGTATGTTGTTACTATCGCGGTTGGCTACCAGTAAAAAGTGGCCCGTAGGGTCAATCATAAAATGGCGGGGGTGTATACCCACTGGCTGATGCCCCAGCAACACCAACGTTCCGTCAGACTCTATTTTATACATGGTTATATCGTTGGCTGTAGCGCGGTTGCTGGTATATAAAAACTTGCCATTGGGTGTAATATCAATTTCAGCACTGCCCTTATCGTCTTTTGTTTTGGTATTGTCAGACTCTATGGTTTGTATGCTGGTTAACTGCCCATCGTTGTACTGGTATGCAATAACATTACCGGTAAGTTCATTTAAAAGATAGGCGTTCCTTTTATTGGGGCTAAAAACAAAATGCCTGGGGCCGCTGCCATCGGGTATTTCGTAATAGGCTGGGTCTAAAGCAGTAAGTGGTGCCGTTGCATCGGTTGGTTTAAAGCTGTAACGGTACAACCTGTCGTTGCCAAGGTCGGCAGCAAACAGGTATTTCTCATCAGGCGAAAATACGGTGCTGTGTACATGTGGCATTTCCTGGCGCTTAACGTTTACACCGTAGCCATCGTGGGGCAGTATTTGCGGGTTTGGCAACAAACTGCCATCATCACCGGCCTTAAGTACACTTAAATTGCCGCCATTATAGTTAGCCACTACAACGTTTTTGCCTGAAGAATCTATGGCTACATAGCAGGGGTCATCGCCACCGCTGGGCTGTTTGTTAATAAGTGTAAGGCTGCCTTTCTTTTTATCCAGGGCAAACGCACTTACTTCGCCCGGCGTATTATCGCCGTGGTTCTCGTTTACCGCATACACGTATTTCTGGTTTTTTGAAATAGCCAAAAAAGAGGGGTTTGATGTTTTTACTGAGCCTATGGGCGTGGTTTCGTTTTTATTGGGGTTAAACTTGTACACATATATCCCTTCACTTTTACCACTGGTAGTATAGGTGCCAACCAGTAAATAATACACCGGGTTTTGCGCATGTACCAGCGAAACACTTAACAGTAAAAACGCAAGCAGAATTTTTTTCATGTATATTTTTTTAAAATAGTACTCTAAGATAATACGATTAGGTATTACAATGTATTACAGCCGCAGGCAAATACCAACATTACAAAAACATTAAGTGTACCCTAATGCTGTTTGCCTGCTATTGGCATAAAACCGGCGGCCAAACCCTGCATACCATTTGCATTGTTAAGCTGTACAACCATTTATTTTACCAGCAGTTTTTGCTGATAAGTTACACCCTGACCATTTATACGCACGTAATATACACCAGCAGCAACGGCAGGCAATGCAAACTGGCCGTACTGGCCCTGCATATTATAAACCCCTACCTGCTGGCCTGCATTGTTAATAAGGCTTATGGTTAAATATTTTGTGTTACCCGTAACGGTTACGGCAATCCTGTCTGCTGCCGGGTTGGGTGTAACGGTAATTTTGCCAGTTAACCCGTTAAACACCAACAAACGCACCGGGGAATAAGTAAAGCTGCCATTTTTATCTACCTGCTTTATGCGGTAATAATCGTTACCCTGCAAAGGGGTTTCATCAGTATACGTATAGCTGCTGGTGGCGGTACTGTTGCCTGCGGCCTTTATAGTGCCTATTGTGTAAAAATCGGTGCCATTGCCGCTTCTCTCAATAATATAATTTCCTGTATTCAGCTCCTGCAGGGTACTCCAGGAGAGCTGAGCTGCATCCCCGGCCTTAACAGCAGTAAAATTACCCCAGGTTACAGCCAAAGCGGATGCACGGATGTAGGTAACCGTATCGGATGCGTATTGCAGGGTGCCGGAATTATTAAACAACTTCACCTGGTTATAAATACCTGCCACGCTACGTAGTGTAATATCATCAATATACCAACCATCAACTCCTTCAAGGCCATCGCATGCAAACACAAAGCGGAACATTACCCTTTTACCGGTAAAGGGTGTAAGGTTTACCTGGGTATTGATAAACGTACCGTTACTGTTGCCGGTAAAAGCATTTTTACCAGAAAGAACAGTACCATTATAAGGGTCTATACTGCCATTATAACCGTTAAGTGTTATATATGGGCCTAGGTCAGCCCAGGTTGCACCGCTGTCGGTGCTTATTTCAACAATACCGCCATCGTAACCTGCTTCTACATCGTAATAATGCCAGAACGATAACGTGCTTATACCGGAGAGTAAGTATGGCTTTGTACTTACAAGTGTTTCATCCTGTGCTGTGGCGGAATCGCCCGCCACATATGAGTAAGTACCCGTATGGCTGCGTATTGAACTAACCTGCCAGGCATTGCCCGATGTAGATTGGTTTGCCCACAGGCTGGCGGGCAGTGGTTTGCTGTTAACACTATCGTTTAATGGTAATGTTGGCTTAGAAAATGCAGTATTATTAATACTTGCCTTAATGGTAAACTGCTGGCTTTGCGATGCAGCAAGGTTTATACCGCTAAAGCTAACGGTTCTGTCAGCGGCATTATAAGTACCCCCGCTAACATAGGTTACACCCGCTGGCAGGGTATCCACAATTTTAAAACCGGAAATGTTGGCGCATTGGCAGGTGGCTGTAACGGTATAAGTAAGCTGCTCGTTTTGCACAGCCGAATCTTTATCTACATGTTTAACCACAATGGCAGATGCCGGGGTTGAGTAATCGGTCACCTGGTCGGTATAACTATCTGAGCTGCCCTGGGAGGCATTTACTCCCATGCCCCTTCTTGCAAAGGCCTTCCATATACTGCAACTGTATTTAGCGCCGTACAGCAGCGTATCTGCTTTTAGTATGGCATTTCTGCCATCAATAAAGCCGGGGCTGCATGGCTGTAGCTTCATGCCTTCTGTAACAAGTTTCATAGCCACTGAATTGCCGCCCGCCGCAGAAGCATCAAAAAAATTGGTGTTTATCTTGCCATCCTGTGCAATAATATCCCAGGTCATATCCCAAAGCACACTCGTCCATATCTCGCCAATAGTATGCACTTCGCCATTGGGTATGGAGGCAAGGTTATCGTAAGTCCAGGGGTCAACGCCCATGTCTGTTGAATAAGGATAAGTTCTTATGCCACGGCCCGCCGGG
>CAZRDD010000267.1:0-7189 GCA_964598675.1 uncultured Parafilimonas sp. | reverse complement strand
AGCTGCGCAAGGCGATTGAAGAGATTGAAGGGATGAGCGGCGACCTGCCTGTGGCCCGGCGGCTGTTCGCCCAGGCGCTGGAAACACCGGGCGGCCTGAAAATCCTCACCATCCATGCCTTCTGCCAGATCGTGCTGTCGCGCTTTCCCATCGAGGCGGGTGTGCCGCCCGGCTTCGGTGTGCTGGACGACAGTTCGGCGCGGGCGCTGGTGGCCGAAGCCCGGCTGCGTGCTGGTGGCGCATTAAACCCGCTGGCCGTTTATCGTGCCGAACAGGTGCGCACCAACCTTATTAAGGAGCGTGGCCTTAAAACATTTGCCACCGGGCTGTAACGCAACTGCTTGGCAGTGATGCGGTTTGTTTACATATACAAAACGTAATCACTGCTGTTGTGGTTATGATCGCCTGCGTTGGGTGGAAAAAATTATTATCACACCCTGGTTTGTATAAAAACAAGCAGGGTTGGGGCGATACAAATATTAATTACCATGGCAACTGCGGTAATACTGATTTTTGATGTGGGTAAAACCAATAAGAAAATACTGTTGTTTGATGAACAGTACAGGCTGGTGCATGAGGAAAGCGATAGCCTGCCCGAAACAACAGACGAGGATGGCTTTGCCTGCGAAAACGTAGAGGCGTTAACTGCGTGGGTGCAGCAAAAGTTCAGCGCCATAACGACTGACAGGCGTTTTAATGTGCGGGCCGTAAATTTTTCGGGCTACGGGGCAAGTTTTGTAAACCTCGGGGAAAGCTTAACACCGGTAACCCCTTTGTACAATTATCTTAAGCCATACCCGGAGCATCTGAAAAAGCAGTTTTACGAAACCTACGGCGGCGAAAGTGAAGTAGCCCGCCATACAGCCTCGCCAGTGTTGGGCAACCTTAACAGCGGCATGCAGTTGTACCGCCATAAATACCAGCAGCCAGGTGTTTTTAATAGTATAAAATATGCATTGCACCTGCCGCAATACCTTGCGTTTGTTATAACGGGCCAGGCCCATACCGATATTACCAGCATAGGCTGCCACACCCAGTTATGGAACTACCAGGATAACCAGTACCACCGCTGGGTAACCGCAGAAGGCATTGACCGAATTTTTGCCCCCATTTTTCCGGGGGATAAAACGGTGCCGGTTAAAAACAGCGACATCGTATCAGGTATTGGCCTGCACGATAGTTCTGCGGCGCTGGTGCCTTACCTGGCATCGTTTAGCCAGCCATTTATACTGCTTTCCACAGGTACATGGTGCATTAGTCTAAACCCTTTTAACCATAGTTTGTTAAGCGATTACGAGCTTCACCAGGATTGCCTGTGTTATCTTACTTACCAGGGCAAACCGGTAAAAGCCTCACGGCTGTTTGCGGGTTACGAGCACGAGCAGCAGGTAAAAAGGCTGGCAGCGCATTTTAATAAGCCGCAGGGTTATTATAAAACGGTTAAGTACGATGAGGAATTGGCTAACCGCCTTCAGCATAACAACACCAACCAGGCACTTGATGCAGGCACTGCAATGGTGCAGCAGTCTGGTTTTGACAGCAGGCCGTTGGATGGGTTTGATACTTATGAAGAAGCTTATCACCAGCTTTTGCACGATATAATAGTACAGCAGGTGCGTTCAACAAAACTGGTGCTAACCGGTACACCGGTTAAGCAGTTGTTTGTAGATGGAGGGTTTGGCAGCAACGATGTATATATGCACATGCTGGCAACGGCATTGCCACAGGTTGAGGTGTTTGCAGCAGAGGTGGGCCAGGCATCAGCCCTGGGGGCGGCACTGGCCATACACGATAGCTGGAACACCAACCCCAGGCCAGAGAATATAATACAGCTAAAGCGGTATGCCAGTTAACTTGCGCCCTGCTTTATGGCTGAGTGTTTAAATGAAATGGCAGTGTGCTTATTACAGCACCTGCTGCAAAACAGGTAATTACATTATGAGGGTTGCATTATTTATACCATGCTATGTAAACCAGTTTTACCCGCAGGTGGCTATTGCCACCTTGCAACTGCTGGAAAAACTGGGGGTAACGGTTGAATACCCGCTAAACCAAACCTGCTGTGGCCAGCCGATGGCAAACAGCGGTTTTGAGCACCTGGCGCATGGCTGTAATACGTTGTTTATTAAAAACTTTACAGGGTTCGATTATATTGTTTGCCCCTCCGGCAGTTGTGCTCTGCATATAAAAGACCACCTGCACGATGAGCAGCAGGAAGGGTTGGCTGCCGGTATACGCAGCAATATTTATGAGCTTACCGAGTTTTTAACCGATGTGCTGAAGGTTACCAGCCTCAAAGCTAAGTTTCCTCACCGGGTGGGTATGCACCAAAGCTGCCACGGGCAGCGTGGGTTAAAACTGAGCCAGATGACGGAACTGGTGGCTGCCCCTTTTTCAAAGCCATTACAGTTGTTGCAAATGGTGGAGGGTGTTGAACTGGTTGAATTAGACCGCAAAGATGAATGTTGTGGCTTTGGCGGCACGTTTTGTGTGGCAGAAGAAGCCGTTAGCGCAAAAATGGGCAAGGACAGGGTGGCCGACCATGTTAGGCACGGTGCCGAGTACATCACTGGTGCCGATATGAGCTGCCTGATGCACATGGAAGGCATTTTAAAACGGCAGAAAAGTACCGTACAGGTAAAGCATATTGCAGAAATATTGAATGGTGAGTGATGGGGAACTGAATTGCAAAGGAGTGCGCTAAACACATAGGCTCAAGAGACAAAAGAGGTACACATAGAGATTGGTAAATATGGAAGTTAAGATGGCCTCGTTGTTCAAAGTCTTTGCACGAGGTGTTTATTGTAAATGTTGGTATACAGTTGAATTGGATATTGGATAATTTCTATGTGTACCTATAATACCTATGCATCTATGCGTTTTACCAATACAAATGGTGGAAAAATAAAATGAGTGAAAGATGAAAGATCATGCACAATTATCAGCAACGTTTAATGCAGATGAGCCAAGGGTAAACTGGCATGATGAAACATTGTGGTTTGTACGGCAAAAACGCGACAAGGCTGTACATAACATACCTGAATGGGAGCAGTTGCGCGAAACTGCCTCGCAAATAAAAAACAATGTACTCAGCAATCTTAGCAGTTACCTGGTGCAGTTTGAAGAACAGGCAAAGCAAAACGGCATAACCGTACATTGGGCTGCTGATGCAGAAGAACACAACCATATTGTACACAGCATATTGAAGCAGAATGGCGTTAAGCAGATGGTAAAAAGTAAATCAATGCTTACCGAGGAGTGCCACCTGAATGAATATTTAAAAGAACAGGGTATTGATGTTACTGATACCGATTTGGGTGAACGTATTGTTCAGTTGGCGGAAGAACCACCCAGCCATATTGTACTGCCTTGTATACACTGGAAGAAAGAGGAGATAGGCGAACTTTTTCACAAACACCTGGGCACCCCCGAGGGCAACGCCGACCCGCAATTTTTAACCAATGCAGCCAGGCTTAGTTTAAGAGAGTTCTTTTTAACCCGCAGGGTGGCGCTTACAGGCGTAAACTTTGCCATTGCCGAAACCGGTGAATTTGTAGTGTGTACCAACGAGGGCAATGCCGACATGGGCGCCCACCTGGCCGATGTACACATCGCCTGTATGGGCATGGAAAAAATAATTCCGCAACGCAAACACCTGGGGGTGTTTTTGCGCTTGCTGGCCCGCAGTGCTACAGGCCAGCCGGTTACAACCTACTCAAGCCATTTTAAAAAGCCTGCCCCTAACCAGGAAATACATATAGTAATTGTAGACAATGGGCGCAGTACGCAGCTTGGCCGAAAGGATTTTCGTAATTCCTTAAAATGCATACGTTGTGCGGCTTGTTTTAATACCTGCCCCGTTTACAGGCGCAGCGGTGGGCATAGCTACCACACAGCCATTGCGGGGCCAATCGGCAGCATACTGGCCCCTAATCTTGATATGAAAAAGTATGCCGACCTGCCATTTGCCTCAACCTTGTGCGGCTCGTGCAGCAATGTATGCCCGGTTAAAATTGATATTCACGACCAGTTGTATAAATGGCGGCAGGTGTTGGTGCAGCAGGGCTATGCCCCGGCGGCAAAAGCCGCAGCCATGAAGGGCATGAGTGTTACGTTAGGCAGCCCGCGCATGTTTAATATAGCAGGCAGCGCAGGCCGCTGGGTAGTAAAACATTTGCCGTTTTTGGTAAACAACAGGCTGAATGCCTGGTATAAACAACGGGAAATGCCGGAAGCGCCAAAAGAATCGTTTACAGAGTGGTATAAAAAAAATAAAGCAGAATAATGGGCAGCAGGGAAAGTATATTGACGGCCGTAAAAAACAACCAGCCCGCTTTTGTGGAAGCGCCGCAAGTGCCTGATTTTGGTAAAGGCCGAACAAACCTTGTAGAGCAATACGGAGCAGTATTAAGTGGTATTGGCGGCAAAGTGTACCTGGTGGAAACAAAAGAGCATGTGCTGGAGATTTTGCAGGCCGATTTTGCCAACGCTAAAAGAATAGTTTCTTCATTGTGGTATTTGCAGCACATAGCAGAGAACTATAGTGCTGATGATAACCCGCACAGTTTTAAAAACGTTGACCTGTTTGTGATGGAATCGCACCTGGCAGTGGCCGAAAACGGTGCTGTTTGGATAAATGATACCACCGTAAAACAGCGGGTGCTGCCTTTTATTACACAACACCTGGCGGTGGTTATTAACCGTAACGATATTGTAGCCACCATGCACGCTGCCTACTACAAAATAGCGGATGCCGATTATGGCTTTGCTACATTTATTGCAGGCCCATCTAAAACGGCAGATATTGAGCAGTCGCTGGTGCTGGGTGCCCACGGGCCAAAAACGATGACGGTGTTTGTGGTGGGGTAGGCTGATTTTTTAGTTTTCAGCCTGTTGCTATTAAAATTTCATTAACCTGCAAACAATTTGTTAAAATAGCCGGGTAAATATCTATTCCTTTGCAGCATAACGAATAAGCCAATGAAAGTTGCTGCAGCCAAAGCTATCAAACTGTGTTTTACTCCTGTAATCTGTTCCTCCCGCTTTAAAATAATACTTGTTTTATTACCGGCCTTATGGTTATATGCAGGGGTGTTTGCTCAAACCAAAGATTCGTCAAAACCTGTTACAGTAAGCGGCAATGTACAGTTTACAAACAATGGTGTGGCTCCGGTACCCATTTTTGCTTTAGGCCGGGCGGCGGTATTAGGTTCAACCGTTATTAGAAAAGGCAATTTTTATTTTAATCCAGAACAGTTTTTTGGCCTTGATGCAAAACCCTGGACCATCAATGCCCGTTTTGGATACTACCTTGTTGATAATAAAAAACTTACGCTGGGCTTAGCCAGTAATATAAGCTTGTTTTTTTTACAGCGCGACCCTGCAAAAAACAATAATGAGGAGTTTCAAACACAGCGGTACTGGAGCAATGAAATGAATGGGGAGTACCGGTTTAGGCCAGACAGAAAGTTCCTGTTCTCGTACTGGCATACCATCTGCCTCGATAAACTGGGTATTGCCAGGGAAGAGTTTATTAATTTGATTTATGTAATGGAGGATATGAAAATTGGGGCCAAAGGGTTATTTACTTTTAAGCCATCTGCCTTTTATTTATTCGATTCCGGCACCCTGCAGGGCGTATTTGTATCACAAACATCCATCTACCGCCGGGTAAAATGGAAATTTGATATTTTTCTTCAAACGGCGTTGCCCGTTAAAGTGGTGCCTAAAAACTCCTTTATCTGGAATGGAGGTATTGATGTGCCTTTTTAGCAATTTTAAGCAAGGTATTTCCACGCCCCCCACAAAAAAAATAACCCCGCACAACATAAAGCTGCACGGGGTTATTTAGTTCAAGAAGTAAAGCCTTACAACGTAGCCAAATCAATTACAAACCTGTAACGCACATCACCTTTCAGCATACGCTCGTAAGCGGTGTGAATGTCTTTAATATCAATCAGTTCAATATCCGATACAATATTGTGTTCTGCACAAAAATCAAGCATTTCCTGTGTTTCGGGCAGGCCGCCAATGCCAGAGCCTGCAACGCTTTTCCTGCCCACTATAAGGCCAAATGCTGATACCGCATAAGGCTGGGATGGAGCACCTACGCAAATATGCACACCATTTGTTCTCAAAAGCGAAAGGTAGAATTGCAGGTCGTGTTCCGCAGAAACGGTATCCAGTATAAAGTCAAAATAACCGGTTACGTTTTTAACCTGTTCGGGGTTGGTTGTTACTACAAACTTATGGGCACCCAGTTTTTTTGCATCAGCCTCTTTTTTGGGCGATGTGCTTAGTACCGTTACTTCAGCACCAAAAGCCACCCCAAATTTTACTGCCATGTGGCCCAGGCCGCCCAGGCCAAGTACAGCCAGTTTATGCCCTTTGCCTACTTTCCAGTGTCTTAATGGCGAGTAAGTGGTTATGCCAGCACAAAGCAATGGTGCTGTTGCAGCAAGGTCTAATTTATCGCTCAGGTGCAGCACAAAGTCTTCGTGTACTACAATGGTATTGGAGTAGCCGCCGTAAGTAGGGGTTTTGCCATCTTTCTCCAGGCTGTTATAGGTTTGCACACTTCCGTTAAGGCAGTATTGTTCCAGGCCTTCTTTACAATTTTCGCACTCCCTGCAGGAATCTACCAGGCAGCCGGTACCTGCAAGGTCGCCTACTTTAAATTTTTTAACATGAGCGCCTACCTTGGTAACCTTACCCACAATTTCGTGGCCAGGCACCATGGGGAAAATGCCCGGAAACCAGTCGTTCTTTATCTGGTGGAGGTCTGAGTGGCATACACCACAAAACAAAATGTCAAATTGAACATCGTGCGGGCCAACCTCGCGCCTTTCAAAACTCCAGGGAGCCAGGTCGGTGGTGGGAGATTGGGCTGCATATCCTTTTGCCTGTATCATAGATTATTTTTTAGGGCACAAAGGTGCAGGCAGTAATGGCAGAAAAATAACAATAATCAAAGTAAAAAGTATAAAATTCAAATAGCCAGCTTTCTTAACGAGAGGGGAGTGTGGCCGGTTTGCTTTTTAAAATAGTTATTAAAATAGGTGGTGTACTCAAATCCAAGGCTGTAGGCAATGTCAGCAACACTCCAGTCTGTATGCAGCAGCAGGGCCTTTGCTTCATTAATAATTTTATCTGTAATGTGGCCTGTGGTCGTTCTGCCGGTGATGGTGCG
>CAZRDD010000266.1:0-7191 GCA_964598675.1 uncultured Parafilimonas sp. | reverse complement strand
CGCTATTGTTTTTAACCACGATGGCAGCATTAAATCCACCGCCCAAAAAGAATTTACCCAAATATTTCCTCAGCCGGGGTGGGTTGAACATGATGCCAACGAAATATGGAGCACACAGCTTGGTGTAGCAGCGGAAGCGGTAACACAATCGGGCCTTAGTGTACGCGATATTGCAGCCATTGGCATTACCAACCAGCGCGAAACAACCATAGTATGGGACAAACAAACCGGCCAGCCCATTTATAACGCTATTGTTTGGCAGGACAGGCGTACAGCCCATTACTGCGACCAGCTTAAACAACAGGGTTACCTGCAGCCTATTCAGCGCAAAACAGGCCTTATTATTGATGCATATTTTTCGGCCACCAAACTTAAATGGATACTGGATAATGTAGATGGCGCCAGGAATAAAGCGGCCAAAGGCGAACTGTGTTTTGGCACGGTAGATAGCTGGCTTTTATGGAAGCTTACCAATGGCACCGTACACGCTACCGATGTAAGCAATGCCAGCCGTACCATGCTGTACAACATTCACACCCTTGCGTGGGATGATGAACTGCTGCAACTGATGGATATACCTAAAAGCGTGCTGCCCGAAGTACGCAGCAGCAGCGAGGTGTATGGCCATACCCAAAATATTTTAACTGCACACAACATACCTATTGCGGGCATAGCGGGCGACCAGCAAGCCGCCCTGTTCGGGCAAATGTGTACCGAACCCGGCATGGTTAAAAACACCTACGGTACCGGCTGTTTTATGCTGATGAATACCGGCGAAAAACCCGTTACCAGCCGTAACAACCTGCTTACCACCATTGCCTGGCAAATAAATGGCAAAACACAGTACGCCCTGGAAGGCAGCGTATTTATTGCTGGGGCAGTAGTGCAATGGCTGCGCGATGGGTTGCAATTAATAAGGCAATCCACTGAAGTTGAAAGCCTGGCAAGCCAGGTGCAGGATAATGGCGGGGTGTATATTGTACCAGCTTTTGCAGGTTTGGGTGCCCCCTACTGGAACCAGCACGCCCGTGGCACCATTGTGGGTATTACCCGTGGCACAACATCTGCGCATTTTGCCCGTGCCGCGCTGGAAAGCATTGCCTACCAAACAATGGATGTGGTTAATGCCATGCAGGCCGATGCGGGGGTGGCTGTAAAAGAACTGCGGGTTGATGGCGGCGCCACTATAAACAACCTGCTGATGCAGTTTCAAAGCGATATACTTAATACCACTGTTATACGCCCTAAAGTAACCGAAACCACTGCACTGGGTGCCGCTTACCTGGCGGGCCTGGCCGTTGGGTACTGGGGCAGCCCGGAGGAAATTCAAAAACAATGGCTAATTGATACCGTATTTACGCCTGATAATGATGAAGAAAAAAGGGCGCACCTGGCAGGCGAATGGGAAAGGGCCATAAAGGCAACACAGGCTTGGGCAGGGTAAGCTTTTTTGCACGATTGATAAGCCTCCTGGGGCTTATCAATCGTGTTTGGTAATCTCCATTTGGACACATAAACATTACAAGATTGCTTAAACCCTTTTTATGAATAAGTTTTCAACCTACGCCGCAATTTTTTTAATACTTGTTTATTCATCCTGCAGCCAAACAAGCAAATATTCAGCCCCTGTAGCCGATGGGAAAACCCTGGAGAAAGACTTTACCACTTTTTGGAAATACTACAATACTTATGTGCAATTATCGGGGGACTATATTGCAATGGATACCGCTTTAAATGTCATCACCAAAGAGGTATTTTTAAAACAACTCAAAACGGGTACCTACCTACCCCTAAAGCTTACTTATAAAGATTCCACCTGCTATCAATTGTATAAAATTGATGCCTCTGCGGATGCAGGCATCTCCCCTGTGGTAAAAGAAATGGCTGGTTTTGAGTACCAAAACTATACACTTGAAGGCAAACCTCTGCCTGGCTTTAACTATACTGATATTACCGGGAATATTTACAGCCCCCAAACTACTAAAGATAAAATTGTGGTGATGAAATGCTGGTTTATCCATTGCCAAAAGTGTAACGAGGAAAGGCCCGCCTTAAACAATTTGGTGAATATTTATAAACCCAGGAAAGATGTTGTATTTGTAAGCCTCGCCTTTGATACAAAAGAAGAGCTACAGCAGCATGTTGCCAAAACAACCATAAACTACCCTGTTGCCTCTGTTAAGCAGGAATACTTTATAGATACTTTAGGCATCACAGTTTTCCCTACCTATCTGGTCATTAATAAAAAAGGCCTGGTATCAAAAGTGGTAAACAGTTTTGCTGAAATGGAGCCAGCTTTAAAGAAGATTGCCATGGAATAACACATTACCAAAAAATATATCTTTGGCTATGATTAAACCTCATCATAGCCAAATGAATAAGGCAGTTTTTTTAGCCCTTATAATATCATTAATCACCATTTCGGCCATCGCCCAACCCTTTGCCACATGGTCAAACAACGCTCTAACCTTAAACAACGGCATTGTTGAAAGGATCATCGCTTTACCACAAAGCAGTGGAAAATTCATCACCACTATTTATAAACCCGTTTCTGGACCATTTAACTATTTTGATACCGCCAGTACCGATTTTCAGTTTGAGGTAAATGGGCAGGTGTACTCTGGGCTGGACAACTGGACGCTTAAGAACATTGACAAATGTACAGATGCAACCGGCGGCGATGGTGCAACAGCAACACTTATCAGTGCTAACGGCAAGTTGCAGGTTGCTATACAATTTTTCCTTTACCCTAACCAGCCTGTTATCCGCAAAAGCTTAACCATTACCAACCTGGGCAGCGAAACCATACAGTTAGAATCCGTTGACGTAGAAAAATTTAATGTTACATATTATTGGGCACCAACCTTTAGCTGGGTGTGCCACGATTATGGCAGGCGGCGCTCCATTGGCCCATACGACGGAAATATGCAGGATGCCCTGGTTACTGTGCATAACAGCGATTGGCAACAGGGTATTGTTATAGGCAACGAGGCGGCAGGTATTGTAAAACACACCTCTGCCTTTTGGGAGGGGCTGACTATATGCAGTGGCTTGACACATAAAGATGCAGTTTACCCTTTTAGAAAATTTATTAGCAAAGGCGAAAGCTTTACCACGCCGCAGGTGTGTACCATGGTGTACAATAACCATAAAGACCCTGATGAAATGCTTAACACTGCCGTGCCTGCATTTGTAAACAAGCACCTGGGTACCAGGCTGAGTGTACTGGAACAGAAGCCCACCTTTGTGTACAATACGTGGGAGCCTTTTGAAAGAAACATTAACGAAAAACTGGTGATGGAACTGGCCAAAGCGGCCGCTGCTGCGGGCATGAAGGAATTTGTAATTGATGATGGATGGCAGGAAAGTAATGGCGATTGGGAGATAGACAGGAAGAAATTCCCCAATGGTTTAAAACCGGTTTTTGATTATATAAAATCGCTGGGTATGAAGCCCGGCCTATGGGTTAGTGTAGGCAGTGCCACCACTGCCAGCAAGGTTTTTAAACAACACCCGGAATGGTTTGTAAGAAATGAGCAGGGCAAAACCACCTTTTTGCATTGGGAGGGTGCTACCAACGAATTAACGGCCTGCTTTTCAACCGGCTGGTATGATTATATTAAGGGTGTTTTGATGAAACTGGCGCTGGATTACGGGCTGGAATACATGAAACTTGATTTTACGGTAGTTACAAGTCCTTACCGCTACAACCGGGCCATTTCGGGCTGTTACGCCACAAACCACCCGGGGCATAAAGACCACAATGAATCGTTATACACCAATTACGAGGCTGTATGGAAACTGTTTGATGAGCTGCACGCAGCCAAGCCTGGGCTTTTTATTGATTGCACTTTTGAGGCCATGGGCGGGCTGCAGTTGATTGATTACGCTATGCTGAAGCATGCCGAAGGCAACTGGCTGTCTAACTTTAACGGACCTGGGCCAAAGGCCGACCTCCGCATACGCAACATGGCCTGGTGGCGCTCCCCTGCAATACCCTCCACGGCATTGGTAATTGGCAACCCCGAGATGCAGGACAGTGGCTGGGGCCTGCATATAAAAAGCTTGGCAGCCAGCCTGCCCATTATGTTGGGCGACCCCAGAAAATTATCCGGGGCCGACTTAGCTGCGTACCGTGGCTTTGCCAACTGGATGCAGCAAATGGAAGCACGTTATGGTATTATGGGATACCGGCAGGACCTGCCCGGTTTTGGCGAACCCATGGAAGGTATGTGGGATGGCTTTGAGCGCATAAATACCGATAGCAGAAAGGGGGGTATTATAGGCGTATTCAGGCAGGGGGCTACGGAGACAAAAAGGCTTGTTACCCTACGCGGGCTGGATGCCGCAAAAACATACCAGTTAAAGCAAATGGATGGCAAAATAATAACCATACAAACCGGGGAAAGCTTATATACAAAAGGCTTTTATGTAACCTTGGATAAAGCGTATGACGGGCAGCTTTTTGAGGTTGAGGTGTTAAAATAGCGCTACCGGCTGGTTGTCAACTTAAAAAATTGCACCCAAACAACTTGTTGGTATAACGGCCCTTGTTTATTCAAAATAACAGGGGCCATACGTTTTACTGCATGGCCCCTGTTTTTAAAACTATGTTAAGCTTATACGCTTGCTTCTTCTTCTTTCTTTTCAAGCAAAAATTTTATTTTACCGCTTTCGCTGTCAAAACCGGCAATCAGCTTGTCGCCGCTTTTTACATTCATGTTCAGTATCTCTTCTGCCAGCGGGTCTTCAAGATATTTTTGAATAGCACGGTGCAGCGGCCTTGCGCCAAACTGGCTGTCGTAGCCTTTTTCGGCAATAAAGTCTTTTGCCTCTTTGGTTAATTCCAGCGTAAAGCCAAGGTTTACCAAACGTTTATGCACCCCTTTCATCAATATATCAATAATCTCGAAGATATGCTCTTTGGTAAGAGAGTTAAACACCACCACATCGTCTACACGGTTTAAAAACTCAGGGGAGAACGTGCGTTTAAGCGCTTTCTCAATAACCGCTTTGTTGTTCTCTTCCTGGTTCTGCTGGCGGGCGGCAGTGGCAAAACCTACACCATCACCAAACTCCTTTAACTGGCGTACGCCAATGTTAGAAGTCATAATGATAAGCGAGTTTTTAAAGTCAATTTTTCTGCCAAGGCCATCGGTAAGTATACCGTCATCAAGCACCTGCAATAAAATATTGTATATATCCGGGTGTGCTTTTTCAATTTCATCCAGCAAAATAACGCTGTATGGCTTGCGGCGTACTTTTTCAGTTAACTGTCCGCCTTCTTCGTAACCCACATAGCCCGGAGGCGCACCAATTAAACGGCTTACGGTAAATTTCTCCATATACTCACTCATGTCAATACGTATCAATGAGTTTTCTGAGTCGAACATATACCTGGCCAATGCCCTTGCCAACTCCGTTTTACCAACCCCGGTTGGCCCCAGGAAAATAAACGTACCAATTGGTTTTTTAGGATCTTTAAGCCCCACGCGGTTACGCTGTATGGCTTTTACCACTTTGGAGATAGCTTCTGACTGGCCAACCACCATCTGCTTCATGTCGTCGCCCATTTTACGCAGCTTGTCGGTTTCCGCCTGTACCATGCGTTTAACAGGTATACCGGTCATCATGCTTACCACTTCTGCAATGGCTTCTTCATTTATGGGGTAGCGCCTGTGCTTGCTTTCTTCTTCCCACAGGTTTTTTGCTTTTTCAAGCTCTTCACCCAAACGTTTTTCAGTATCGCGCAGTGCTGCAGCTTCTTCAAAACGCTGGCTTTTTACCACCTTGTTTTTTTCCTGCTTAATTTCCTCAATCTGCTTTTCCAGGTCAAGAATGTTTTGGGGTACGTTAATGTTTTTAAGGTGTACCCTTGCGCCCACTTCATCCAGCACGTCAATTGCTTTGTCGGGCAACAGGCGGTCTGTCATATAACGGTCGCTCAACTTAACGCAGGCCTCAATAGCATCATCGCTGTAAATAACGTTATGATAGTCTTCGTAACGGGTTTTAATATTGGTAAGTATCTGTATGGTTTCATCAACCGTTGGGGGGTCAATGGTAACTTTTTGAAAACGGCGGTCTAAGGCACCATCTTTTTCAATATACATTCTGTACTCATCCAAAGTTGAAGCACCAATGCACTGCAGTTCACCCCTGGCCAAAGCCGGTTTAAATATGTTGCTGGCATCCAGCGATCCGCTGGCACCGCCTGCACCCACAATGGTGTGTATCTCGTCAATAAACAAAATAACATCGCGGTTTTTCTCCAGCTCATTCATAATGGCCTTCATCCTTTCCTCAAACTGTCCACGGTATTTGGTACCGGCAACCAGTGCAGCAAGGTCGAGCGATATTACCCTTTTATCAAAAAGCACCCTGCTTACTTTGCGTTGCACAATACGCAGTGCCAGGCCTTCCACAATAGCCGTTTTACCCACACCTGGCTCACCAATTAATATTGGGTTGTTCTTTTTACGGCGCGATAGTATTTGCGAAACACGTTCAATTTCACTTTCGCGGCCTACAATGGGGTCAAGGGCACCCGTTTCAGCCAGTTTGGTAATATCTCTGCCAAAGTTATCCAGTACCGGGGTTTTGCTTTTGGCATTGCCAGCCTGTTTGCCTTTTTGCTGGGATGAGTAACTTCCCTTTCTTTCTTCATCAAAATCGTCGTCGTTTTCTTCGGTATACTCGCTCCGAACGTCTCCACTGCTTTTTACCATACCTAATTCATTTCTAAAGATGTCGTAATCCACTTCAAACTGGTTAAGAATTTGCGTGGCAATATTTTCTTTATTCTTAAGGATAGAAAGCATGAGGTGCTCTGTTTCCACCAGCGGGCTTTTAAGGGCCTTTGCCTCAAGCACAGTAACACGTATCACCTTTTCGGCCTGCCTGGTTAAGGGCAAACTGTTAATGTTCGCAATGTTTTTGCCTGTTTTATCTTTTACCGCCAGTTCAACCTCTTTCCTTAGTTCATAAAGGTCAACGTTAAGTTGCTTTAGTATCTTGATAGCTGTATTCTCTCCCTCACGTATCAAGCCTAACAGCAAGTGTTCTGTCCCAATAAAATCATTCCCCAGCCGCAGTGCCTCTTCCCTGCTAAACGAAATGATCTCTTTTACCTGGGCTGAAAAGTTATTATCCATTTATTAGTGTTTATACAATTATAACAAATATTTTTGA